>CACYWI010000082.1 GCA_902778045.1 uncultured Eubacteriales bacterium | reverse complement strand
CGCCCTGGACCCGGAGCTGGTCGGCGAGGTGCTGGCCGTGATGCGCCAGCTGGCCGAGGACGGCATGACCATGCTGGTGGTCACCCACGAGCTGAACTTCGCCCGCCAGGTATCCACCCGCACCCTGCTGATGGACGGCGGCGTGATCGTGGAGCAGGCCCCGCCCGAGCAGTTCTTCGCCCACCCCACCCAGGAGCGGACAAGGCAGTTTTTGCAGTCGTTCAGGGAGAGGGAGCAGGGAACAGGGTTCAGGCAATAGGAATTGTGGCTGCCGCGCGGTAATTCAGCCTTCCCCTTCAAGGGCATCGAGCGCCCGGAAAACTCTCCAGTGGAGAGTTTTCAGTGGTTCGAGCGCCCGGAAGACAGCACACTGTGTTGTTTTCAGTGGTTCGAGCGCCTGGAAAACTGGAAAACAGCACAGTGTGCTGTTTTCAGTGGTTCGAGCGCCTGGAAAACAGCACAGTGTGCTGTTTTCAGCGAGAACGGGCCGGTAGGCCCCCGTCGATGGGTTCGGCAGACCCGTGGGAGGTGGCCGAGCGGAGCGAGATCGGAAGAGGTCGTTCCCCATCCCCCTGTCAAAGCGCAAAGATCCTTCGCTTTCGCTCAGGATGACGCACGATACGTTGTCATCCTGAGCGCCGCGAAGGATCTTTATTTTCGTTCAGGGTCCTCGCAATGACACAATACCGAGCATAATGTCCTGCTCCGGACGATGTCATTGCGAGGAAGCCCCGAAGGGGGTGACGTGGCAATCCGGTTCCCCGGCTATTCCTGCTCCCTGCCACCGCTGTACCTGTCCAGTCTGAACGCCACGGAGCTCTTCAGGTATTCCAGATAGGCCTCGTCGCGGCACATGGCCTTGCCGGGGCTGTCGGACAGCTTGGCCACGGCCCGGCCGTTCACGGTTTGCAGCTTGATGACGATGTTCAGCGGCTCCACCTTCGTGTCGTTGGCGCAGAAGGTGCCGATGCCGAAGGACACGCGCACGCGGTCCTTGAAGTAGTCGTACAGCGCCTGGGCGCGGTCGAAATCCAGGCTGTCGCTGAACAGCAGCTGCTTGGTCATCGGGTCCACGCCGTACTTTTTGTAGTGGGCGATGATCTTCTCGCCCCACTCGTAGGGGTCGCCGCTGTCGTGGCGCACGCCGCTGAAGTTGTTCACCATGGCCCGGTTGAAATCCAGCAGGAACAGGTCGGTGGTCACGGTGTCGGTGAGCGCCGTGCCGTTGTCGCCGCGGTACTCGTCGTACCAGTCCTCCAGGGCGCAGTGGTTTGTGTAGGCCAGCGGAATAGAGTCGATGCCCTGGTACATCTGCACGAACTCGTGGGCGTAGGTGCCCACAGGCGTCAGGTTGTGCTTCTTGGCCAGGTACACGTTGCTGGTGCCGACGCAGTTGTCCGTATCCCGGGTCAGGCGGCGGATCACCTCGTCCTCCCACTCCCGGGACAGGCGGCGCCGGCAGCCAAACTCGGCGAAGCGGAACGTATACTTGCCGGTTCGGAAGCCCTCGATCTTGGCGTCCAGCCGATCCTCGGCGGAATCGCGCAGCTCGGCATAGTCATACCGCATGCGGAAGTAGACCTCGTTCACGATCTCCAGCAGGTAGATTTCAAACTGCATGGCCGAGAACAGCGGGCCGCGGATCACGATGCTCAGCTCGCCGGAATCGGACAGTGAGGTTTCCACATAGTCCCGCAGCGGCCGCCACAGGCGCAGGAACTCCACATAGTCGTGCTTGATGAAGCGTATGGAGCGCAGGTATTCCAGCTCGTCCGGCCGGAAGGTGAGCGTGCACAGGTGGTCGATCTGCTCGTTGATCTCGTTGAACATCTCACGGGTGAACACCACGCCCTCGTTCCGGCAGCGAAAGTAATACTCGCCGTTCAGGTCGGTATGCTTGTGAAAGATCACCTGGTCCATGTTGAATTTGTACAGGTCCGTATCCAGCAGCGATATCACGATGGGATCCAGCTTCATGGGCTCGTCCTCCTGTTATTACAGCATTCCCAGTATGTCCCCGGGCACCAGGTCGATGATCTCCCGCTTCACGGCGCGCAGCTGCGCCATCAGGGCGCGCACGCGGGTGGAGGAGATGTCCCGCAGCTCCGGCGGCGATTCCAGCACCTGGATATAGGGGGCCAGGGCGCGAAGATAGGGGTCGTTCGCGATCAACCCCGCGCAGGCGTCCGCGCCGCGGGCCAGGCACACGAAGCCGAACTCCCGGGCAATTTCCCGAACGTGAAGCCACTCATGCTCCAGCTCCGGCAGCTTGTCCGAGCCGATCAGCAGCGCCGGATCCACGCCGGCCTGACGCAGGCGGCACAGCGTATCATAGGTGCGGGGCTGGTGTTCGGCGTGCAGCTCCATGGCGGAGACCTCCATCCACGGGCGATTGCCGGCCAGTATGTTCAGCATCTTCAGGCGCAGCGCGTCGCTGTAGGCGCTGTCCTTGCCCTGCTCGCCCTGTATGTAGGCCGATTTGGAGGGCACGAACACCACGCCCTCGCGGCCCGTCTGTTCCATGGCGAAGCGGGCCAGCTGTACATGGGCGGTGGTGGGCGGGTTGAAGGCCCCGAAGAAGGCCAATACGCGCTTCATGGTCTCACCTCGCCGAAGGGGTCCAGGATCGTGGGCATGCGGCGCTTGTGCATATTCGCCCGCTCCCTGGCGCGGATCTTCTCGTCCACGGCGGGGTCGCCGCAGCTGCCCAGGCGGATGTAGGCGTGGATGTCCGCGTAGCGGATGCCCAGCCGCTCCTCGTCGCTCTTGCCGGACAGGCCGTCGGTGGGCGTCTTTTCCACCAGCTCCCGGGGCAGCTCCGGCATGGCCAGCCCCACCTGCACCACCTCGACGCTGGTCAGCGTGCCCAGCAGCGCAAAGTCGCAGGAGGTATCGCCGTCCTTGGTGCAGTAGCCCACGGTGGCCTCCGACAGGTTGCCGGTGCCCACCAGCCGCGCGCCGACGCTCTGGCCGATGTAGCGCAGCACCGTCATCCGCAGCCGCGGGCCGACGTTGATATCGCTCTCCCGGCTGTAGGGCACGGCGAACTCCCCCGCCCCGGCCCGCTCGCCCAGCTGGTCGGTGGCGCCCTTCAGCGCGTCGTGGATCGGCCCGATGTTGATCACCCGGCGCTGTATGCCCAGGGCCGCGCAGACCCGGGCGCTGTCGTCGATGTCCTTCTGCGCGCCGTCCGGCAGCATCACGCCGTACACGTTTTCCGGCCCGAAGGCCCTGGCGCACAGCGCCGCGCACACCGTGGAATCCTTGCCGCCGGAAATGCCCAACACCACCCGGCTGAAGCCCTGCTGCGCCGCCAGCGCCTTCAGCGCGGCGACGAGCCCATCCCGCGCAGCGACGGGATCGAAGCGATAATCCATGATGATACCCCCACTATTCCTATTGCCTATTCCCTATTGCCTATTATACCCAATCCGCCCCATAAAAGCAACAAAAATCGGCCCCGCGCTTTCACGCGGGGCCGGGGTCTCACAGGGGTTTACGCGTTGATGGCGTCCAGCATGGCCTGCAGCTGCGCCTCGCTGATCTGGCCCATGCCGAAGCTGAGGGCGGCGCGCAGGGGCATGTAGTTCATCATGGCCACGCCCATCTCGTCGCTGATGGCCTCGGCGGCGGCTTCGGACTTGCCGCCCTCCTCCGGCGCGGGCGCAAAGGCGGACATCATCTGGCTGACGAAGGGCTGCACCACGGCGGCGGCCTTCGGGTCGGCCAGGATGTCCATGAAGATGCTGTTCATGTCGAACTTCTGGCGCACGGCCACGGTGCTCTCGACGCTGACCTTCGCGCACAGCGGCAGGTCGCGGGAGGAAGAGCCCACCAGCACGGCGTACTCGCCGGACAGCACGTGCCAGTCATGGATGGTCTCGTTCCAGTAGGCGAAGCTGCGCTTGTCCAGCGCGAAGGTGACGTCCTTCGCCTCGCCGGGCTGCAGGTCCACCTTGGCAAAGCCCTTCAGCTCGCGCACGGGGCGGATCAGATCCTGCTCGGGGGCGGCCACATACAGCTGGGCCACGGCCTTGCCCGCCCGCTTGCCGGTGTTCTTCACGGTAACGGTGGCGGTCAGGGTGTCGGTGTCCTTGACGGCGGTGGCGCTCAGGCGCAGGTTGGAATATTCAAAGGTGGTGTAGGACAGGCCGTAGCCGAAGGGGAACAGCACGTCCATGTTCTTCCTGTCATAATAGCGGTAGCCCACGAACACGCCCTCGCGGTACTCGGTGCGATTGCCCTCGCCGCCGTAGTACAGGTAGCTGGGGTTATCCTCCAGCTTCACCGGGAAGGTCTCGGCCAGGTGGCCGGAGGGGTTCTCGTCGCCGAACAGCACCCGCACGGTGGCAAGGCCCACGGCCTGGCCGCCCAGGTAGGCCTCCAGCACGCCCCTGACCTTGTCGATCCAGGGCATCTCCACCGGGGAGCCGTTGTGCAGCACCACCACGGTGTTGGGGTTGGCCTCGGCCACGGCCTCGATCAGCTTGTCCTGGCAGGCGGGCATCTTCATGTGCTTGCGGTCGTAGCCCTCGGATTCGTAGGCGTCCGGCAGGCCGGCGAACACCACGGCGACCTTCGCCTTCTTCGCGGCGGCCACGGCCTCGGCAATCTGCGCGTCGGTGGCGGTGTCGCTGGCGGCGCTGTAGCCCTGGGCGTAGGTCACCTTCAGCCCCTTGGCGGCCTCGACGGCCCCGGTGGTCCTGAAGGAATTGATGTGGCTGCTGCCGCCGCCCTGGTAGCGGGGCTTGTCGGCGAACTCGCCGATGAAAGCGATTTCGTCGTCCTTGCTGAGGGGCAGTATGCCGCCCTCGTTCTTCAGCAGCACCATGCACTGGGCCGCGATCCTCGCGGACAGCTCGTGCTGGGCCTCCATGTCCCAGGGGGTATCGGGCTTGGCGTTCTCGGTGTAGCGATAGACGATATTGAGGATGCGCTCCACGCACTTGTCCACGTCCGCCTCGCTGAGCGCGCCGGACTTCACGGCCTCGACGATCTTCGCATCGTTGATGCCGCCGGAGGCGGGCATCTCCAGGTCCATGCCAGCCAGGATGCCCTTCACGCGGTCCGCGGTGGCGCCCCAGTCGCTCATCACATAGCCCTCGAAGCCCCAGTCGCCCCGCAGCACATCGGTCAGCAGCCACTTGTTCTCGGAGGCGTAGGTGCCGTTGATGCGGTTGTAAGAGCACATCACCGTCCAGGGCTGGGATTCCTTCACGGAGATTTCAAAGGCCGGAAAGTAGATCTCCCGCAGGGTGCGCTCGTCGGCGTCGGAGGAGGAGCTCATGCGGCGATGCTCCTGGCTGTTGGCCGCGAAGTGCTTGATGGAGGTGCCCACGTTTTTGCTCTGCACGCCGCCTATGTAGGCTGCGGACATCTTGCCCGCCAGAAACGGGTCTTCGGAGAAGTATTCAAAGTTGCGGCCGCACAGAGGGCTGCGCTTGATGTTCACCGCGGGGCCCAGCACCACGGACAGGCCCTCGTGCTGGCAGGAATCGCCGATGGCCTCGCCCATGCCGCGGATCATGTCCACATCAAAGGAGGCCGCGGTGGCGCAGGCCGCCGGGAAGCACACGGCCTTGATGCTGTCGTTCACGCCCAAGTGATCGGCCTTGTCGTCCTGCTTGCGCAGGCCGTGGGGGCCGTCGGAAACCATGCTGGCGGGCACGCCCAGCCGCTCCACGGGCTTGGTGTGCCAGAAATCCAGGCCCGAGCACAGCCCGGCCTTCTCCTCAAGGGTCATCTGGGAGATCAGCTTTTTGATGTCCATGGGGATCACTCTCCTTGCATGTTTTCATTTCTGTCTGTTCACGCATCGTAAAGAGGGATTAGGGATCAGGGATTAGGGATTAGGGTGTGTTTCTAAATGCTGGGAGATGCAGTGCTGGGAGATGCAGTTTCGAGTGGATTTGACTGCATTTCAAGGCGGTTTTCCGCAGGTTTACTGGCGGTAAATCAAGGGAAACCAACGCAGAAATGCAATCAAAGACGCCGAAAATGCGCTTCAGGCATTTTAGAAACACGCCCTAGAAATGGCTGCTGCGCGCAGAAGCTGTTGCGTCTGCTAAAACGCTTCGTCTGAAGCCAGCATAACTCTGGCTGTTCCTATTCCCTAATCCCTATTCCCTAATCCCTAAAAACTTACTCGGCGGCCTTCAGGTCCACCGTGCTCAGGTCCCACTCCTCGTGGATCTTGGGCACGTCGGAGATCAGGCGCTTGGTGTAGGCGGCCTGGGGATTGATGATGACCTCGTCCGCCTTGCCGAACTCCACGAACTTGCCATGCTCCATGATGTACACGGTGTCGGAGATGTAGTAGGCCAGGCCGATGTCATGGGTGATGAAGATGATGGTCATGCCCGTCTCGTCGCGCAGGTCCAGCAGCATGTCCAGGATCGTGGCGCGGGAGCAGGCGTCCACCATGCTGGTGGGCTCGTCGGCCAGCAGGATCTTGGGCTTGAGCAGGAATATGCGGGCGATCATCAGGCGCTGCATCTGGCCGCCGGAAAGCTCGAAGGGATACTTGTTGGTCAACTCGGCAAACTTCAGGTTCACGAACGAGCAGGCCTCGGTCATCATTTCGATCTTCTTATCCTTGGGCAGGTTCTTACCGCCGCGCATGTTGATGCAGTCCAGCAGCACGCTGTCGATCTTGTGGAACACGTTGTAGGAGGAGAAGGGGTCCTGGAAGATGGCCTGGATGCCCTTCCAATACTCCCGCTTCTTCGCGCCGGTGGAGATGTCGCGGGGCTTGCCCATGAACTGGATCTCGCCCTCGGTGGCCTCCAGCAGGCCCAGCAGCATCTTGGACAGGGTGGTCTTGCCGGAGCCGGACTCGCCCACGATGGACACGAACTCGCCCACGTGGAAGTCAAAATCCACATGGTCCACGGCCACGGTGCGGGTGCGGCCGGCGGTGAACACGCGGGTGACGCCACGGCCCGACAGGCACATCGGGGCATTCGTGAAATCCTTGTTGATCCTGGTCTTGGCCTCACTCATGGCTGTACACCTCCTTCAGCTCGTCCACGCCCATCAGGCAGCGGTACATGCGCGTACCGTTCTCGCCGAAGAAGCGCTCCGGGATGCCGGTGTAGCGACACTCGGGCTTGGCGTACTTGCAGCGCTCCGCGAAGCGGCAGCCCTGCGGGGGCTTCTTCAGGTTCGGCGGGGTGCCGGGGATGGCCGTCAGCGTGGTGCCGCGGGTACCCTCCTCGGGAACCAGTATCGAGCCCATCAGGCCGTGGGAATACGGGTGGGTCGGGTCGAACACCATTTCCTTGGCGCTGCCCTTTTCCACGATCTGGCCGGCGTACATGACCATGATGTCGTCGGTCACGTTGTACAGCAGCGGCAGCTCGTGGGTGATGAACATCATGGACTTGATGTAGCCCTTCTCCATCAGCTCGCGCATCATCTTGATGACCATCTTCTGGCTGGTCACGTCCAGGGCCGAGGAGGGCTCGTCGGCGATCAGCACCTTGGGGGACAGTATCGTGGAGATGGCGATGACGGTGCGCTGCTTCATGCCGCCGGACAGCTCCACCGCGTGCTTGTCCAGCACCTCGCGGGGCAGGCCCAGCTCGGCGAAGCGGGCCTCGGCCTGTTCGCGGATGGCGGCCTTTTCCGCCTTCGGGTCATGCACGTGGATCACGTCCTCGATGAAGCGGATGATCTTCATCGTGGGGTTCAGCGCGTTCATGGCCGCCTGGGGAATGTAGGCGATCTCCGTACCCAGGATCGTGCGGCGCACGGTATCCGGGTCCATGCCGGAGATGTTCTTGCCGTCGATGATGATCTCGCCGCTGCGATAGTGCAAGGGCGGGAAGTAGTAGCCCAGCACGCTGAGCGCCAGCGTGGACTTGCCGCAGCCGGACTCGCCGGCCACGCCCAGGCTCTTGCCCTCTTCAATGGTGAAGGAGACGCCGTCCACGGAATACACGTCCTCGTGGAAACGGGTGATGTACTTGGTTTTGAGGTCTCTGACCTCCAGCATAATCTTTCCCATGTATACCTCCTTAATCCCGCAGCGTCGGGTTGAACACCTGGTCCAAGCCGGTATTCATCAGGTTCAGCGAGAACGAGATGAGCGCGATCACCAGGATGACCGGGAAGTACGCCCACCAGGCGTTGCTGGAGGTGTACGCACCGAACAGCTTGGCCCAGTTCATCATCAGGCCCAGCGTGGGCACGTCAGTGGTCTTCGGGCCAAGGCCCAGCAGGGACAGCTGCGCCTCGGCGAGGATGCCGCTGGACACCTGCAGGATGAAGGCCATCACCACGTAGGAGGCGATGTAGGGCAGTATGTCGGTCACAACGATGCGGGGCAGGCTGTGGCCGGACAGCTTGGACAGGTTCACATGGTCGCGGTTGCGAAGCGAAATGACCTGCGAGCGCACGGAACGGGCCGTCCACACCCAGCTGGTAAAGCCGATGACCAGCGCGCAGGTGGTGACGCCGCGCGCCGCCTGGCCCACGGAATAGTAGATCAGGATCAGCAGCACGAAGCCGGGGATGACGGTGAACAGGTTGGCGATGAACATCAGGATGTCGTCCAGGATGCCGCCCACATAGCCCGCCAGCAGGCCCACGATCAGGCCCAGCAGCGTGGCCACCGTGCCGGCGATCAGGCCGATCAGCAGCGAGATGCCCGTGGCCTTGACCAGCTCGGTCAGCGTATCGCGGCCGAAGTTGTCGGTGCCCAGCGGCAGCGTGATGCTGTTGGCCACCTCGTTGACCTTGACATAGTCGGTGTCGTTCACGGTGGTGGTGGCGGCATCGTCACCGTCGCCCACGGTCACGGTCATCTTTGCGGTGGCACTGTCGCCGGACAGGCGGGCGTCCATGCGGGCCAGCGCTTTGCGCTTGGCCTGGGTGGTGAAACCGGGATACTTGGATTTCTTTACATCCGCCTCGTCATAGTTCTCCTGCCACAGGGAAACCAGCTCGGGCACATCGCCGTTGGCGGTGGTCAGGTGGGAAACATCCACGCCCTTGGCCGTCAAGAATTCGATGATGGTCACGCGGTCCTCCATGGGCACGCTGCTCTCCATGCGGTTCATGTTCGCTTCGGGCAGCTCCACGCGGTAGGTGCCGGCGGTGTTGGTATCATACACCGAAACGTAGGTTCCCGGCTCCAGGAAGCCCTTGCCCAAACCCAGCAGCGGGTCGCGGGTGACGAAGTAGGGATAGATCAGCACCGTCAGCAGGATCACCATGAAGATGGTGAAGCCGACCACGAAGCGGGGAGAATGGAATACATTTTTCAGCGTGTTTTTCATTGCTCAGCCCACCTCCTTAATCAAACTGTGCGGCCTTGACGCGCGGGTCAATGAACGCATAGATAATATCCAGCAGGAACGCGGCCAGCAGCACCATGACCGTAATGATCAGCGTGGTGGCCGAGATCACGGGATAGTCGGATTGGGTGATGGCCGTATACATCGCCATGCCAAGGCCGGGATAGCTGAAGATGGTCTCCGCCACCAGCGCGCCGCCGACCATGGAGCCGATGGACATCGCCAGGCCCGTGACCTGGGGCAGCATGGCGTTTCTGAACACATAGCGCACGATCTTGCCGTCCTTGATGCCCAGGAAGCGGGCATATTTCACATAGTCGGCATTCAGCTCGTAGATGGACATGGAGCGCATGCCCACGGCCTGGCCGCCGATGGAGATCAGCACGATGGACCAGAAGGGCAGCTGATAGTGGGCGATCACCGAGCCGATGAATTTGGCGTTGAAGGCCGGGATCATGCCCGGATCGTACGCGCCGTTGACGGGCGCGATCTTCAGGTTGACAGCGAAAATAACCATCAGTATGACCGCTGCGCCGAAGGCCGGGACCGCGCTGAAGAACAGGCTGAGCGGCATGAATACCTTGTCCCAGATGCCGCGCTTGTAGGCGGCGACGGCGCCTAGCAGGTTGCCCAGGATCCAGCCCACCAGTATGGCGGGCAGCTGCAGGGCGATGGTCCACCAGATGCCCGCGCCGATGATATCGGACACAGTGCGGGGATACTGGCTGTAGCTGACGCCGAAGGTGCCGTTGGCGGCGTTTTTCACGAAATCGAGGAACTGACCGAATATGTTCTTATCCAGGCCGAACTGGTGCTTGTAGAATTCAACCTGCTGCTGTACCTGCTCGGCGGAAGCGCCGGCGCTGACGTTCTTGCCGACGATGGCGTTGACAGGGTCGCCCGGCATCAAGCGCGGCAGTATGAAGTTCAGTATCACTGCCGCGATGAACGTGATGATGAACCAGAAGACCTTCTTTTTCAGGTATTTCTTTAAGCCCTTGGTCATTCACAAACCCCTCCCTTAACGGAAAGGCGGCCATTCACCGCCGGGGAGCACCTCACATGGAGGTGCTCCCCTTCGCGGATCATGGCCGCGCCATCGTTGGTCGATTAGCCTTCTACCAGCTCCAGGTTGTACAGAGCGGCGATGCCATAGCCATCGGTCAGGTTGGCCGGCGGGATGTTGTCGCCATCGTCCTTCTCGGGATAGCCGGTCCAGACGGTCTCGTTCACAGCGTGGAACTGCTCGGGACGATACATCAGGGAGAAGCTGGGAACCTCGGTCAGATAGATCTCGGTGGCCTCGGTGTACAGGGCCTTCAGCTCCGCCTCGTCGGTGGTCTGCGGGATCGCGGCGATGATCTCGTCGATGCGATCATTCTTGTAGTGGCCGAAGTTGCCGGACCAGTTGTTGTCCTTGCCCAAGAACTCAGAGCTCATGAAGGAACGCACGCGGGCCCACGGAGAAGCCGGGGTCGCGCCGGCCGGGCTGTACATGAAGATGTCATACTCGGTCTGGCTGGCGGCGGTGAACACGGTCTGATAGATGGACCACTCGGGATAGTTGGTGGTGATGTCCAGGCCGATCGCCTGACCAGCGGCGGCGACCATTTCCATGGCGGCCTGCCAGTCGGTCCAGCCGTTCGGGCAGCAGGCGTTCAGGGTGATCTTCTCACCGTCCAGCTCGCGATAGCCGTCGCCGTCGGAATCGACGATGCCAGCCTCGTCCAGCAGGGCCTTGGCGCCTTCGATGTCCTTGCCGGCCCACTGCAGATCCTTCACGGCTTCGTGGTCATACATGGCCTGCTCGCCGTCGGTGGGATTCATCACAGAGCGGGGCACGTCGGTGAAGGAGGGGCTCTGGTTGGTCATGGCGTTCTCGATGATGTTGTCATAATCGACCGCCATGGCGATGGCCTTGCGGACCGCGACGTTCTGCAGGGCCGGGATCTCCATGTTGTACCACGCGGTGGGCATGGTGGCGCAGATGCCGTAGGGAGCCTCGTCCATGTAGGTGGCGATGGGCAGGTCTTCCTCCAGCCACAGGTTCTGCACGTTGGCGATGAACTGCTGGTTGCAGTCGATCTGGCCAGCCTTGAAGGCGACCAGCGCGGCGTCGTTGTCGCTGTAGATGCCATGCGCGATGTACTTCGGCACGGGCAGCTTGCCCCACATGGACTCATCCTGTCCCCAGTACGCGTCATTGCGGACGAAGGAGACCATCTGGTCATTGTAGAAGTAGGGGCCATAGGGGCCGGAATACACCACGTCATCCGCGGGATCGGCCAGGACCTTGGCGGCGTCGTTGCCGTTGCGCTCCATGACGGTGTCGATCCAGGCGCCCTGCACCACATAAACCTCGCTCAGATAGTTCATGAACTGCAGCGGATTGACGGGCTTGCCATCCTCGGTGGTGACAGCCTTGATGACCACGGTCGCGTCGTCGGCGGCCTCGATGCCGGCGATGTAGGCGGCGTAGTTGGTGTAGGTGCCGTTCTGCAGCTTCTCGCAGGCAGCCCAGGTCGCGGCCACGTCATTGGCGGTCACGGGGGTGCCGTCGGACCACTTGGCGGCGGCCTTGATCTTCACGGTCATCTCGGTCAGGTCGTCATTCCAGACATAATCGCCGTCCGCCAGCAGCGGATACAGCTGGCCGTCCAGCATGTTGTACATGTACAGGGTCTCGAACATGATGGTACGGGAGCCACGGGCGTTGGCCGCGACGGCCATGCTGTTGTTGTTGTTGGAGCTCAGCGGGTTCGTGCCGACGACGGAGCCCCACTGCTGGCCGCCGAAGTAAACGGTCTCGTTGCGGGGCAGGTCGGTCGCCTCGGCGAAGGCCGTGCCGCACAGCATGAGCACCGCGATCAGCAGAGCCAGGATCTTGGTCAGGTTCTTCATACTTGGTTCCTCCTTGCTTATTATCGTTAAGGCCAATGGCCATAACTTCCTCAATATGTTCGCCATTCTGCACATTCTGCCGCATTTCGTTATGCAATATGTGCGATTTTGTTATCGGCATTTTGTCAAAACCATTATAAGCACCCGACTCTGATTTGTCAATACAAAAAAAGCTCACGGAGAAAAAAAAGAGGCCGGAACAAAATCCGGCCAACAGGGGACAAAATAAGGCATCCTCAGACAATGCGCCTTGCCTCCACATAATACCGCTTCTCCGTCGCCTCGCCCATGGAGAAGGTCTTTCTGGGCAGCACGCCGTAGCGGCGGATGTATGAAAACAGCTCGCCCTTGTCGAAGGCGCGGGGCATGAAGCCCAGTGTGTCAGGGCGGCAGACCAGCTCCCGCAGTGCCGCCTCGCCGTGGATATAATCCACCGACGCCCGGGGATGTCGGGCCAGGTAGCCGTCCAGGAAGGCCTGCAGCCGCCGCAGCGGATGCTCCGAGGAGCGGAAGCGCCAGGTGTTCCCGGCGCCGTCGAAGGCGACGAGGTCGTCCCCCTCCCCCTCGTCGGCGTTCTCCGCGGCGAGAGCCTCCCGGTATTCGGCGATCAGCGCCTGGGGATCTACGCCGAACAGCGCCCGGTGGATCGGCTCGAACACCAGCGCCGGGCAGGCCAGGTTCACCAGCTCCACCAGCGCGAAGCGTGCGGGATGGTTCGCCCGCTGCGCTTCGGTCAGCCCGCCTTTGATGTCCAGCCAGCACTGCCGCGCCGCCGCCAGGGAGTGGTTGCCGTCGCCCACGGCGTACAGCAGGCCGTCCGCTCTTGCGTTCAGCGCGTCGATGGCGTCGAACACGCCCTTCGCGTCCGCCCCCTCCACGGCCCAGCCGCGCAGGTGCCCGCCGTCCAGCATCAGCTCGAAGTCGTACAGCGGACGCAGCGCGTCGCGCCGGGCCGCCAGCGGGCCGATCACCGTGTCGGCGGGATCGTCGATCAGC
Organism: uncultured Eubacteriales bacterium; assembly: GCA_902778045.1. Classification (GTDB taxonomy): domain Bacteria; phylum Bacillota; class Clostridia; order Christensenellales; family Aristaeellaceae; genus UBA2862. Next base: position 2,787 of record CACYWI010000082.1, on the reverse strand, counting down.
ATCATCACATGGGGCAGCTCCACCGGCGCGCCGGCGCGGATGCGGGCCCGGGGCGGCACGCGCTCCAGCACCGTGCCCTCCGTGGCGCGGATCAGGCTTTTGCTGCCGGGGGTAAAGTCGTAGGCCTCCAGGTCCAGCGCCGCTACCAGCCCGGGGCGAACGCCCGCCGCCGTGACGCGCTCTGTAAGCACGAAGCCGTCCTTCACCGCCACCGTCAGCACGCCGCCTGCCAGATAATCAGCCATGGCCCGGTGGATAGCGGGCACCCGCCCGTCGCTTTCATGCAGCCGAGCCTCCGGCAGGATCAGCCGCAACGCCGAGGGGGCCTCCCCCACCAGCGCCTGGGCCGCGTCCCAGTACTCCGGCTGGGCCGTGAACTGGTCGCAGGCCACCACGGCCCATTTGGTCATGTCGACGCCCTGCTTCGGCAGCAGGATCTCGGCGGTCCTGAGTGCATTGTACATGTTCCATTCCCCCCATTCAAGGGAGTAGGCAGCAGGGAGCAGGAATAGCCGCTGTTATCGGCCACTCCTACTCCCTACTCCCTGTTCCCTGCTCTCTAGGGTGTGTTTCTAAATGCTGGGCCGCAGGTTTACTGGCGGTAAATCAAGGGAAACCAACGCAGAAATGCAGTCAAAGACGCCGAAAATGCGCTTCAGGCATTTTAGAAACACGCCCTAAATCACGGCATCAGCAGCCGGGTGCGGTACACCGTCTCCAGCGCCTGCAGCTTTTCACGGGTCAGGCTGCTGGGCTTGGCATCCACGTCCAGCACGGTGTAGGCATAGGCCCCGCGGGACTGGTTCACCATGTTTTCGATGTTCAGGCCCTCGCCGGAGATGATCTGGGTGATGGCGCCGATCACCTTGGGCACGTTCTTGTGCAGTATGGTGATGCGGGGCATCGTCGGCTTGCCCAGGGGGCAGCTGGGATAATTCACGCTGTTGACGATGCTGCCGTACTTGATGAAATCGTTCATCTGCCTGGCGATCATGCGCACGCAGTTGTCCTCGCTCTCCGGGGTGGAAGCGCCCAGGTGGGGCGTGAGGATGACGCCCTTCGCGCCGATCAGGGCTTCCTCAGGGAAGTCGGTGACGTACACGCGCAGCTGGCCGTTCTCCAGCGCCTCCTTCACGTCAGGCACGTTCACCAGCCCGCCGCGGGAAAAGTTCAGCAGCGCCGCGGTGTTCTTCATCCGCGACAGCGTGCCCGCGTCGATCATGTTGCGGTTGCTGTCCACCAGCGGCACGTGCAGGGTGATGTAGTCGCTCTTTTCGATGACCTCATCCATGCTCATGGCGTGGGTGACGGAGCGGGACAGCCGCCACGCGTTGTCCACGGAGATATAGGGGTCGTAGCCCAGCACGTTCATGCCCAGCGCCACGCCGGCGTTGGCCACCTGCAGGCCGATGGCGCCCAGGCCGATCACGCCCAGCGTCTTGCCCGCGAGCTCGGGGCCGATGAACTGCTTCTTGCCGGCCTCCACCTGCTTTTCCACGGACAGCTCGCCCGGGGTCAGGCCCTTGCACCACTGGATGCCGTCCGCGATCTTGCGGCTGGCCAGCAGCAGCGCGGCCAGCACCAGCTCCTTCACGGCGTTGGCATTCGCGCCGGGGGAATTGAACACCACCACGCCGTGCTCGGCCATGGCGTCCAGGGGGATGTTGTTCACGCCCGCGCCGGCGCGGCCCACGCACAGCAGGTTGTCGCCGATGGGCATGTCGTGCATGTTGGCGCTGCGCACCATGATGGCGTCGGGATTCTCGACCTCAGAGCTCACGGTGTAATCCGAATCGGGCAGTATGCCGTGGTACACCGGGGAAATCGAATTCAGCTTCTTGATATTATACATATTACTTATGCTCCATTTCAAAGTCATGCATGAATTTGACCAGCTTCTGCACGCCCTCGATGGGCATGGCGTTGTAGATGCTGGCGCGGATGCCGCCCACCACGCGGTGGCCCTTCAGGTTCACCATGTCCTGGGCCGCGGCGGCCTTCACGAACTCGGCGTCCAGCTCCGGGCTGGGGGTGGTGAAGGTCACGTTCATGCGGCTGCGGGACTCGGGCCGCGCCTTGGCGATGTAGAAATCGCTGTCGTCCAGCGCATCGTACAGCAGCTTCGCCTTTTCGATGTTCACCTTCTCGATGCCCTCGACGCCGCCCTGCTTCTTCAGCCACTTCATGCACAGGCCGGCCATGTAGATGGCGTAGGTAGGCGGGGTGTTCAGCATGCTGCCCTTTTCGGTCATCAGCGCCCAGTCCATGATCTTGGGCGTGGTGGGCATGGCCCGGCCCAGCAGGTCCTTGCGCACGATCACGATGGTCAGCCCCGCGGGGCCCACGTTCTTCTGCGCGCCGGCGTAGGCCACGCCGAAGCGGGTGATGTCGTACACCTCGCTGAGGATGTTGGAGGACATGTCCGCCACCAGCGGCACCTTGCCGGTCTCGGGCAGCTTGGCGTAGCGGGTGCCATAGATGGTATTGTTGGTGGTGATGTAGAAGTAATCCGCGTTCGGGTTGAACTTCGAGGCATCCAGCTCCGGGATGTAGGCGTAGGCATCGTCCTTGGACGAGGCCACCACGTTCACCGTGCCGTACTTCTTCGCCTCCACCAGCGCGCCGTGGGCAAAGTTGCCGCTGTCCACGTAATCGGCGCTGCCGCTGCCGGTCATCAGGTTCATGGGGATGGCGGCGAACTGGCCGGTGGCGCCGCCCTGCAAAAACAGCACCGAGTAATCCTCGGGGATGTGCATCAGGTCGCGCAGAAGGGACTCGGTCTCATCG
>CACYWI010000081.1 GCA_902778045.1 uncultured Eubacteriales bacterium | reverse complement strand
AGAACACCGCCATCTTCTTCGGCCTGTCCGGCACCGGCAAGACCACCCTGTCCACCGACCCCAAGCGCCTGCTGATCGGCGACGACGAGCACGGCTGGGACGACAACGGCGTGTTCAACTTCGAGGGCGGCTGCTACGCGAAGGTCATCAACCTGGACAAGGAATCCGAGCCCGACATCTACAACGCCATCAAGCGCAACGCGCTGCTGGAGAACGTGACCGTGGATAAGGACGGCAAGATCGATTTCGCCGACAAGTCCGTCACCGAGAACACCCGCGTGTCCTACCCCATCGAGCACATCGAGAAGATCGTCAAGAACGTCAATCCCGTCTCCGCGGGTCCCGACGCCCAGAACGTGATCTTCCTGAGCGCCGACGCCTTCGGCGTGCTGCCCCCGGTTTCCATCCTGACCCCGGAGCAGACCAAGTACTACTTCCTGTCCGGCTTCACCGCCAAGCTGGCCGGCACCGAGCGCGGCATCACCGAGCCCACCCCCACCTTCTCCGCCTGCTTCGGCCAGGCCTTCCTGGAGCTGCACCCCACCAAGTACGCTGAGGAGCTGGTCAAGAAGATGGAGAAGTCCGGCGCGAAGGCCTATCTGGTGAACACCGGCTGGAACGGCACCGGCAAGCGCATCTCCATCAAGGATACCCGCGGCATCATCGACGCGATCCTGGGCGGCGCGATCCTGAAGGCTCCCACCAAGAAGATCCCCTACTTCAACTTCGAGGTTCCCACGGAGCTCGAGGGCGTGGACACCGGCATCCTGGATCCCCGCGACACCTACAAGGACGCCGCCGAGTGGGATGCCAAGGCCAAGGACCTGGCCGGCCGCTTCATCAAGAACTTCGTCAAGTACGAGAGCAACGAAGCCGGCAAGGCGCTGGTCGCCGCTGGCCCGCAGCTGTAATTCGCGCAAGGCCAAGACAAACAATCGGGTGTGAGCGAAGGCTCACACCCGGTTGTTACTCTTCTATATCTAAATACTCTCCATTAGAAGAACTGAGATAATTCTTTATAATACTTATTCAAATTATCTTCGTATATAGAAAACATAAATGAAGAGTGTCCTCCACGCGACGTTCTTTTAGCAATGAAATTATCCTGCAACCAATTTAATGTCTTCTCTATTATCTCAGTAGATCCATTGATTGTGATCCATAAACCTTCCGTCTTTCCAGTTTTTTTGTATTCTCGGTATAAATCATTGACTGCCTTGTGGCATTGAAGTGTGCTGATAAACACTATAACACCTCCTTTTCACTTTTTCTCATATTATATAAGCCTAATGTTATTACACATTAGGTTAACTCGTATAATACTATGATACATAAAGTGATTATCCAACATCAAGAGTGTATAAACAGCCCAAACAGTTTAGATATGAAGGAATGTGGTTTTTTATCCTTCATATCTGCTGTATCGTTCATATCTATCGTTTCTATGTTCTGGTCTTTGTCATCTCTAACCAATGTATTACTGTGTTCTTTCTCATTAATCGTTCCACTCGAAGACATCCAGTGATTAATTAATCTCTGAGACTCGCTTTCATCAAACAATGGGATATTGACAATTTTACTGCTTTCAGGAGTGGTATATATTGCTTGCCTGTAAGGAATCAGCTTTTCACAACCTGATCGACCGATGATACTACGACTTTCCTGTGCAGTTCTGGTTTTAAAAGCAACAACAGAAGTAAAATTTACCCTTATTTCAGAAGGTAACACTTTAGCTAGAGGACTTTGTGCTGAAGCTATCACATGGAATTTAGCTCCTCTGGATGACTGACATATTTGCTGCAACAGCGTTAACACCTTATTCCGATTGACGAATATCAAATCGGAAACATTATCTATAACTACATAAACATCTGTCCCGCTATATTCTCTCATGGCTAAAGACTGCATTGTTTTATATCGAGAATCGATATAATACGTTGCAAATTTAAGTGCATCAATCATCTCGGTTGATTCGCTTTCATATCGTATAATATGCGGAAGGTTTTTATAACTCATCAATTCAACCTTTTTGGGATCTATCAAAATAAATAGGACACTGTAAGGTGCCTGGTATAAGGCAGTAGTCATGATACCATTGATTAAATTGGATTTACCACAACCTGTAGGACCAGCAATCAGCAAGTGGTTTTGTTTTAGCATATCTTCAAATAGACTATTACCTGCTCCAACTGGTGGCATGTATCTTACCATTCTTGTCATCTCCATATGAAAGTGATCTTTCTTTATTCATTCACAGTCTTATTTTTGTTCCCTTATCATCCTCCCCCGCCCCAACGATGCTCTCCGGGGTCTCATCCACCTTGTCGCCCACCATCTGCAGGGCCTTGAAGATCTCCTGCATCTTGTAGTCGGTCTCGGTGATCACGTCGGCGCATTCGCGCAGCTCGTCCACGATGCTCTGGGGCACCTCGTCGGTGGATTTATAGCGGATGCCGTGCTCCAGCGTGGCCCAGAAGTCCATGGCGACGGTGCGGATCTGGATCTCCACCGGTATGAACAGCTTGCCCTGGGACATGTACACCGGCACGTCCACCACGATGTGCAGGCTGCGGTAGCCGTTGGGCTTGGGGTTTTTGATGTAATTCTTCTCCAGGATCAGGGAGATATCGTCCTGGGCCAGCAGCAGGTCGGCGACTTTATAGATGTCATCCACGTATCGGCACACCACCCGCACGCCGGCGATATCGTGCAGCGTCTTCTTCGCGCAGGAGATCGATATGGGATAGCCCATGCTGTGCAGCTTCTTGACGATGCTGCCCAGCGTCTTCACGCGGCTTTCGATGTGATGGATGGGATTGTGCATGTGCTTGAAGGAGAACTCGCTGTCCAGGGTCTGCAGCCGCGCGTTGATCTCGCGGATGGCGGCCTCGTAGACCCCCTGGATCTGGGCGTATTCCCGCCTGAGCTCCTCCATGGCGTAGTTGATGCCGACGTTCATCGGGCGAAGCTCGATCTTCACCCGGGTCAGCTCCGGCTTTCTCTGTTCCATAAGTGCCTCCGGCCTTTCAGTTCCATTCATTCTCCGCCCTTGATGATGTCCCAGGGCGTCAGCATGGCCAGTATGCGGGTGCCCGGGGTGCCGTCCTCGGTAATGAACACCACCGCCAGCCGGTGATTGCGCTCCCGGGGGGCCTCAAACGCGGCGCGCACGGCGGGCAGCGTCGCCTCCGGCCCCAGGAAGGCATAGCGCTCGTCCCGGTCGTCCCGCACGTCCAGATAGCCCTTCAGGTCGCCCACCTTCAGGCCGTCGTCCAGGGCGTCGAAGCCCACGTCGGCGGCATAGTGCATCAGGCTGGCGGTGCTGAACACGCCCACGAAGCCGTTCCTGTCCCGCACCGGCACATGGGAATAGCCCATGCGCAGCATGTGGCGCGCCAGATCCAGGGCATTGTCGTTGGGATGGGCGAAGGTGATATCGTCCCTCCTGGTGCCGCAATCCACGGCCAGGCGGGGCCGGCGTACGTATTCCACGATGTCCCCAAGCAGCCGCACCACGGCCTCGGAGGGCTCGATCACGGGCATGCCGTCCTCGTCGGCATTGTGGGAGAGCAGGTTGCGGATCTCCCGGCACATGTCCAGATCCGCGCGACAGGGCAGGCTGTCCGCGTCGTGCAGGTATTCCATCACCACGCTGCCGGAGGATGTGCGCTTGCCCGCGTAGCGCTTTTCAAGCAACCCTTCAAGCACGCGGTACAGGTTCAAAAACTGTTCGGCGCGCTGCCTGGCATTTTCTTCCATGTCGACACTCGGTTTTCCGCAGGTTTACTGGCGGTAAATCAAGGGAAACCAACGCAGAAATGCAGTCAAAGACGCCGAAAATGCGCTTCAGGCATTTTAGAAACACGCTCTAGGCCCGCAGCGCGTCGCAAACGCGGCAAAGCTCTTGGAGCGTCAACTCCTCGCCTCGCACACGGGCATCCACGCCGGCCGCCTGCAGCACCGCCTGGGCCCTTTCGGCATCCAGGCCGAAGGCGGCCTTCAGGTTGTTGGAGAGGGTCTTGCGGCGCATGGCGAAGGCCGCGCGGATCAGCCGGCGGAACAGGCGCTCGTCCGCGGGCGACACGATGGGCGTCCCGTGCCGGTCGATGCGCATGAAGCAGCTGGTGACGTGGGGCGGCGGATCGAAGGCCTCCGGCCCCACCTCGCAGAGCACCCGGGCCTCGCCGTAGTATTGCAGCTCCGCCGCCATGGCGCACCACTGCTTGCTGCCCGGCGCGGACATGATCCGCTCCGCGGCCTCCTTCTGCACCATGATGGTCACGCTGTCCGGCGGGCAGTCCGCGCCGGTAAGCCGCAGCAGTATGTCCGCGGTGATGTAATAGGGCAGATTCGCCACCACCCGGTAGGGCGCGCCCTCGCCGAAGGCTGCGCCGGTGAGGGCCTTCAGGTCGGCCTTCATGGCGTCCTGGTAGACCACCCGCGCGTTGTCCAGCCCCTCCAGCACCTGGGCGAGCACCGGCTCCAGGCCCCGGTCCAGCTCCAGCGACAGCACGCGGGCGGCGCGGCGGGCCATCAGGCCGGTCATCACCCCCGCGCCGGGGCCGATCTCCAGCACGTTGTCCTCCGGCGAAAGCGCCGCCGCGTCCAACAGGCCCCCGATCAGCGCCTCGGACAGCAGGAAATTCTGCCCCAGGCTGTGGGTCTTGTGAAAGCGGTACTTCTCCAGCGCCACCCGGGCGCGCAGCTCGATGGACGGGGTCTGATAATCCATAGGATCCTCCCATAACGATATTGTCGGCGCGTTCCAACGGAATGCGCCGACAATCACCGGTTCTTTATTGCCTTACTTGGTGCCGAACAGACGGTCGCCGGCGTCGCCGAGGCCGGGCACGATGTACTTGTGCTCATTCAGCCGCTCGTCGATGGCCGCGATGTAGATGTTCACATCCGGATGGGCCTCCTGCACCGCCGCGACGCCCTCGGGGCAGCCCACCAGGCACATCAGCGTGATGGACTTGCAGCCGCGCTTCTTGATGAAATCGATGGCCGCGTTGGAGGAGCCGCCGGTGGCCAGCATCGGGTCCACCACGATCAGGTCGCGCTCGGCCACGTCATAGGGCAGCTTGCAATAGTATTCCACGGGCATATGGGTCTCCGGGTCGCGGTACAGGCCGATGTGGCCCACCTTCGCCGTAGGCACCAGGTTCAGCATGCCGTTGACCATGCCCAGGCCCGCGCGCAGGATCGGCACGATGCCCAGCTTTTTGCCGGCGATGACCTTGGACTTGCACTTGGCCACGGGGGTCTCGATCTCGATCTCCTCCATCGGCAGATCGCGGGTGACCTCATAGCCCATCAGCATCGTGATCTCCTCCAGCAGCTGGCGGAAATCCTTGTTGCCACAGTCCTTATCGCGCATCAGGGTCAGTTTATGCTGTACCAGGGGATGATCCACTACGACGACTTTGCTCATGGTATTACCCTCCCACTTATTTATCTCATAGTATTATACACGCTTTGGCGCGTAAATGCAATAACGGATTTGTCACAATCAGGCGTATTCCGGCGCGGGGTGCACGATGGCGCGGCCCGTCTTTTCGTCGAAGCCCTCCAGGATCAGCAGCGACTGCACGCCCTCGACCCGCTTGGCCTCCGGCTTGGCGGTGGCGATCATCACGCCCACGCCCACCACCTCGGCCAGGAATTCCTTCATCAGATCCACCATGCCCTGCAGCGTGCCGCCGCCCTTCATGAAGTCATCGATGATCAGCGCGCGCTGCCCGGGGCGCACGGCCCTGCGGGTCAACGCCATGGTTTCGATCCTGTCGCTGCCGCCGCCGGCGATGTAGTTGATCTTCACCGCGCTGCCCTCGTAGGCGCGGCTGTCGCGGCGGGCGATCACCAGGGGCACATCCAGCATGCGGGCCGTCATCAGCGCCACGGGGATGCCCTTGGTCTCCATCGTGAGCACCAGGTGGGGCTGGGCGTCGTAATACCGGGCGGCCAGGATCTCGCCCATGCGCTGCACCACGTCGCTCTCGGCGCTGATGTCCGAGGTATACAGGAACCCGCCGGGCAGCATGCGGCCAGGCTCCATCAGCCGCGCGGAAACATCGTTCAGCACACGCCGAACTTTCGCCGGGCTGGGTATGGCGCGATAGCGCACGCCGCCCGCCGCGCCGGCCACCGTTTCCACCCGGCCCAGGTCGAAGCGCTCGAAGGACCCGGCGACCAGGTCGATATCCTCGCTGATCGTGGATTTAGCCGCGCCGAACAGCTCGCAAAACTCGCTGAGGGTATGGATGCGGTTGGGGGTGTCCATCAGTATCCTGGTCAACGCCCCGAGGCGTTCGTTGCGCTTGATCTTGTCCATGACAGCATCCTCAATTCCGAATTATTTTTACATTTATCCCATTATAATTCGGAAATGTTAGATTTTCGCCGGTTTTGTGCAAAATCAGGCAAATGACGCAACTTTTAACCTTCATTTGCCCCAGCGCCGCAGGTTGTGCTTGCAGGATGGCCGGTTTTGAATTATAATGATACAGGTCGGGACAGGCTTTCCCGGCGGAACTGGAGGAACAGCATGGTCGCGAATATATTCGATTACAAGGGCCGTCGCGCCCATTTCATAGGCATCGGGGGCAGCTCCATGTCCGGCCTGGCCGGCTACCTGAACAGCATGGGCTATGCCGTCACCGGCTCGGACCGCACGAAATCCCACAAGACCGAGCACCTGGAGCAGCAGGGCGTGAAGGTATTCATCGGCCACGCCGCCGAGAACGTGCGCGGCGCGGACGTGATCGTGTATTCCGCCGCCATCGGCCCGGAGAACGTGGAGCGCACGGAGGCCGCCCGCCTGGGCATCCCCCAGATCGAGCGCTGCGATCTGATCGGCGAGCTGATGGCGGGCCATGAATTCGCCGTGGGCGTCAGCGGTACCCACGGGAAGACCACCACCACGTCGATGCTGGCCCAGGCCTTCATGCAGGCCGGGGCGGACCCGACCATCCATATCGGCGGCGAGCTGGACTTCATCGGCGGCTCCACCCGGGCGGGCGGCGGCGACGACTTCATCTGCGAGGCCTGCGAATACAACGGCAGCTTCCTGCACTTCAAGCCCACGGTGGCGATCATCACCAACATCGACGAGGACCACCTGGACTACTACAAGGACCTGGACGACATCGAGGCCGCCTTCGCCAGGTTTGCGGCGCTGCTGCCGGAGAGCGGCTGGTGCGTGGCCTGGGGCGACGACCCCCGCGCCCGCCGGGTGTGCGAAAACGCGGCCTGCCACCACCTGACCTACGGCCTGGGCGAGGGCAACATGCTGCGGCCCGCGAACCTTTCCTATGACGAACAGGGCCGCGCCTCCTTCACCGCGGTGATGGAGGGCGAGGCGCTGGGCGATTTCCACATGAACGTGTCCAGCGAGGCCAACATGCTGGACGGCCTGGCCGTGATCGCCGTATGCTGGATCCGTGGTCTGGACATGGGCAGGGTGGCCCAGGCCCTGGCGAGCTTCATCGGCGCGCACCGGCGCTTCGAGCTGACCAGCGTGACCGACGGCGTGCGCTGCTACACCGACTACGGCCACAACCCCGCCGAGATCAAGAACGCCCTGAAGATCGCCTCGCTGCAGCCCCACGGCACGCTGTGGTCGGTGTGGCAGCCCCACACCTATTCCCGCACGAAGGCGCTGTTCGACCAGTTCGTGGAGACCTTCGACCTGGCGGACCGGCTGCTGATCACCGACATCATGGGCGCGCGGGAGGCCGATCCCGGCGACATCCGCAGCGAGATGCTGCTGCCGCCCCTGCGCGCGCGGGGCGTGGACGCCGTGGTGACCCCCACCTTCGACGACGCGGAGGCCTACCTGCGCGCCCACTGGCACAGCGGCGATGTGATGATCAGCCACGGCTGCGGCGACATCGACCTGCTGAATGAACAGATCGCCCTGCACGGCGACACCCCCACCGCATGAGGACCGGGAGGACAGGATTTTGAAGAAGCTGTTGTGCATACTGACGGTGTGCGCCCTCATACTGGCCGGCTGTGGCAGGAAGACCGCCGCCCCGGACGACGCGGCCCCGGACGGGGGCAGCTTTGACGTGCCCGGCGCTACCGAGGTCCCCGAGGTGGGCGACCACGGCGAGACGGACCAGAGCGCGGCCCTGGCGGGCGACATGCCCACCCTGGCCCCGGTGGAGCGCATCGACGGCGCGGACGCCGCGGCCGGCGAGGATTATTTCAGCGTGGACGCGCTGGTGAGCGGCGACCAGCAGCCCCAGGCGGAGTTTCAGACCTACGACGATTCCGCACTGCCCACGCTGCGCCCCAGCACGAAGCTGATCGACCCCAGCACCTACCAGTATTCCGCGCTGCAGGACGAAAAGCTGGGCTTCACCTTCAACTATCCCAGCCATTGGGAGAACGTGCCCGGCGTGTACACCGTCTGCTTCCGGGAAAAGGCCGAGGACGGCAAGTTCCCCGCCCGGGTGGCCATCTCCGGCAAGCGGCTGGTGCACTCCCCCGAGGGCACGGTGCTCTCCGACCAGCTGACCTCCTACATGCGGATGGTGTACAAGCAGTATGACCCCGACACCTTCCAGGTGGGCACGCCCAATTCCGAGGACACCTTCTTCGGCAGGCAGGCCTATTCCAACACCTACCTGGCCTACTGGGGTGAGACCGAGGTCAAGGGCTTCATCATCGGCGTGCCCATCGGGCGCGTGCTGTACGTGTTCCACTTCTGCGCTTCCTACGAGGATTACACCGCCCTGGAGGGCGTGATGCGCTACATGCTGCGCTCGGTGCAGATGATCGGGGACGATTGACGTTCCGGAAGGACATTGAAAACGAAGATCCTTCGCTGCGCTCAGGATGACAAAGGCTTGTGCCGTCTGTCATTCTGAACGAAGCGAAGGATCCTTTTTGTGCCCGATTAGGGCGGTCAGGTCGGCGGCCCGCAGGCCTGCGCTGCGGAACCGCTCTCCATGCTTCTTTTGCCGTCAGTACACGATCACCTTGGTGTTCGCCGGGCAGTGATTGTAGATCCACTTGGCGTCCTCCACGCTCAGGCGCACGCAGCCGTGGGAGGCCCTGCTGCCCAGGTGGTTGACGGAGCTCTGGGTCACCGGGCCGTCCTTCTTGTTGTACAGCACCGAGTGGAACAGGATGTCCCCCTCGATATAGAAGGCGTACTGGGCCCAGCAGTTGAACTTCTTGAAGTAGTGCCAGCGCGCGCCGGGACCGGTCTCGGTGAAGGTACCGGTGGGCGTCGGCGACGACTTGCGGCCGGTGGAGCACTTCATCGTGCGCACCAGGTCGGTGTATTCGTCGTTCGCGTCCGGGGCGTAGGCGTACACCCGCTGGTCGGACACGCTGACCTTCAGCACATAGGGCTTCAGGGCCTTTTTGGCGCTTTCATCGAACAGCGCAGCCAGCGTGGCGTGGTCGGCGACGCCGGTGGCACTGAGGCCGTGGCGCTTCTGGAACGCCTCCACCGCGCTTTTCGTGCCCGCGCCGTACTGGCCGTCCGCCTCGCCGGTGTAATACTCCAGGCAGCGCAGGCGGCGCTGCAGACGTACCACATCCCGGCCCTCGGAGCCCACCTGCATGTCGGCGGGGATCGCCGGGAAGTCGGCGGCATAGAAGCTGTCCAGCAGCAGCGGATCGGCCACACCGTTGACCACGACGGTCAGCGCGGCCTCCCCCGCCCCGTCCGCGCTCGCGGAGGCGGCGACGGCGTCGCTCTCGAGCCCGCGCAGATAGGTCTGCAGGTTCTCGACCCCCGCCTTGGTGGACGCGCCGTAGCCGCCGTCCACGGCGATGGAGCCAAAGCCCAGCACGCGCAGCCGCTTCTGCAGCCTGGAGACCTCGTCGCCGGAGGAGCCCAGGTTCAGCATGGCGTTGTCGGGAGCCGTGGCTTCGCCGGAGAACAGGCGCGCCTGCGTGGCCACGTCGGCGATGCCGGTCTGGTCCAGGCCGTTGTAGTACTGGAACACCCGCACGGCCCGTGAGGTACCGCCGCCATAGACGCCGTCGGCGGCTTCGGTGGTATAGCCCAGCCGGAAAAGCCGGGTCTGCAGGCGGGTGACGGCGCTGCCCTCGTCGCCGATGCGCAGCATGCCCCGGGTGACCGGGAAGTCCGCGCTGTACAGGTAGGCCTGCAGCAGCCCGTCCGCGACGCCATCCACAGGGGTGGCGGGCGTGGGCGTGGGCAGGGCCTCGGGCTCCGCCTCGGTCAAGGGCACGTCGATCACCATGGGGATCGTGTCCGGCGCGGGCGTGGGCGTGGGCACGGGCGTGGGCGTGGGCGTCGGGTCCGGCAGGGCGTCGATCACGTCCTGCTCCAGCTCACGCACATAGCTCTCCAGCGCCATCACCGCGGCCTGGGTATTCGCGCCGTAGTAGCCGTCGGCCTTGTCGTTCAGGTAGCCCAGCTCGATCAGCCGCTGCTGCAGCCGCAGCGTGGCGTCGCCGTTCACATCCACGGACAGGTCCGGGTAGTAGGGCACGGTGGTGGCGACCTCCTCCAGCTGCAGGCTCTCGCTGGCCCAGGCGGGCAGGCCCGTCTCCCCCGGGGTGGCGGCGATGCGGCGCGCGCGGTAGCCCTCGTAGATCACGTTGGCCAGCGATTCGGAATCGGCCTGCACGTTCTGCACCGACGCGAGCACCAGGTCCTTCAGCCAGTCGGTGACGGTGGTCCACTGGCCGTCGCCCATGTCGCCGTCCGTCAGCGCGAAGGAAAAGCGGACGTTCATCACGTCTCCCCTGCTGCTGACCAGGTCCTGTGAGAAGCTGCGGCGCACGACCTCCGCCGTGTCCGGCAGCTCCGGATTGCAGCGCAGGGCCGTGGTTTCAGGGGCGTGGGAGGGGTCCATCAGCTTCAGTATATCGGCCTGCCATTGCGCGTCGACGGCGTCCTCGGCCAGCGTAAAGCCCGCCAGCGAGGCGACCAGCGCCGCGATCAGCAGCATCGGGAGTATCCACTTCAGTTGCTTCATACGCATACCTCCATCGCGATGTCGCATACCATAGACGGGTACAAGCCCCGGTTTGTTGCATCACCGCGAGACGGGAATCCTTGGAATGAATGACACATATGGCATCATATCCCAGTCATTATAACCCGCCGGACGCGCGGCATCAACGCCAACGGTTTGAAATAACCGGCACAGTTTTATGGCATGACCCCCGGTGAGACAGACATGTGCGCCCGAAGCCGCCAAAGCGCGCCACGCCCGGCGCTGCCGTATGCCGTCAATCCCGATTGGGAGGGCCGCCCTGGGTATACAAAGAGACGCGGTATGACTCGACCTCCCGTTGGGGAGGTCGAGGCATACCGCGTCTCTCTGGAGTTGATCCGAAGCGACGGCGACTTGACGATGCAGCGCGGCCTGGACGCGCGATACGCGCCTCTGCCCGCCGAAAGATACGGATTCGGCGTTCGTCGGCTCAGTTTGATTTATAGCATAAGACGCAGGCAAGCTTGCCGTCCGTCGTATACATATGGGGCGTCACATGCCCGCACGCCGGGCAATATGCGTTCATCGTGCCGTTGGCCAGTGGCTCAGGGTCGGTTTTGTCAGTGCTCGCCGGGCTCCCAATGCCGCCGGTGACCATGTCGAGCTCATTTTCCTGCAGCCGGCGAATGTCATCGCGGTCATTCGCATCAGCAGGCACTTTCCGATTCTCCATATTCTTATCCTTCCCGAAAATAAAGTGAATATTCATATTCCAATACTAACATTCCATCCGTCAATTGTCAAGCCCCGTCCCGAATCATATTTTGATAGACGCGCGGCGCCGCGC
>CACYWI010000080.1 GCA_902778045.1 uncultured Eubacteriales bacterium | reverse complement strand
GGGCGATGCCCAGGGCGGCGGCGGGGATGGCGTCGATGGTATAGCGCAGGCCCCACTGTACGCCGCCCATGCTGCCGTGGGCGCACAGGGCCAGCAGGTGCAATGACACGCAGGCCCCGATCAGCGCCAGCGGCCTCGCCGGCAGGGCCGCGCCGCCCCGGGCCCGCCTCACGATCCGCTCGATCAGCCGAACCAGGCCCAGCGCGAATATGGGGCTGGCGATCCAGAAGGCAAAGCCGCCCCTGGAAAACAGCAGCCAGCGATCCTGGAACCGGGGCAGGCCGAACAGCTTCTCCACGAAGTTCTCGGGGATGTAGCTGAGGGAGAACTGCAGGTGGTCCGGCGAGCGGGTGAACTCCGGCAGGTAGTCGTGGCCGAACTGGAAGGGATTGCCGAAGCGGGCCATGTTCAGCGCCATGTACGCGCCGCCCACCAGCGCCGGGGCGATCAGCCAGGCCCAGTGCTTCCGGATCGCGCCGAAGAAGCCGAGCCCATTCTTCCTGAATTTGACGATCAGCAGGTACGCCACCACGGGCAGATAGACGAAGTTGAAGGGCCTACAGCCCACGGCGCAGGCCAGCCACACCAGCGGCCACTTGCCGTCCCTCTCGGCGTCGGTGGCGGCATAGTACAGCGCCGCGGAGGTGAACATGAAGGCGCAGGTCTGGGCCAACAGCCACACATCGCCATTGTAGCCGATCAGCAGGAAATTGGAGGCAATCGTGGCCAGCAGCGTCCACACCAGGGCGCGGCGCCCGTCCGCGCAGTACAGGCGGAACATCCGAAACAGCTGCGCCGCGCCGATCAGGCTCGCGACGGTGGCGATCAGGTATTCCGGCGTGCCGTCCACCCCGAACAGGGCCACGAAGGGCATTACCAGCAGCGTGGGCAGCGGCGGGAAGCTGACAAAGAAATTGCCCTCGAATATGGCCAGCTCCAGCCAGGGATAGTCCTGGCCCAGGTCCAGGTGCCCTGACAGCCACCGCTGCGCCTGCAGGGCATAGCTGCAATACACGGTGTGCATCCACGGGAACTTGTCGGTGAACATCCAGATCACGGAATAGGCGGCCAGTATCGAAAGGGCCAGCAGCGCGTACCACTTCCAGCGCGCCCGGGCTTCGCGGCTGACGGACAGCATGACATCCGCTCCTTTGTAGCAAAGAAATCGCTTACATTATAGCGCAAACCGCCCGGAGTTGCAACCGGGATAACACATAGGGCTGCCCCGGCAGAGGCAGCCCTATCCATATCCTATGGGTTTATCCGACGGCGATCACGCTGTCCCGGGCGGCGGCCCAGGCGGCTTCGATCGCGCCCAGCAGGTCGCCGTGGGCGTCGGAGATGGAGATGGTCGCGCCGGACAGGGCGTCCACGCTGGCCTTCTCCGCGTCGGTCAGGGCGTTCCACTTGGCCAGGTCGCCCTCGTCCTCGGCGCCCTCGAAGATCACGCGGCCGTTGCGGTCGGAGCACTGCTTCTCGAAGAAGGCGCGGGCGTCCGCGGCGGTCATGCCGGCGAAGAAGCCCTCGAAGATGTCCACCTCCCAGGCCCAGGTGCCGGAATTCAGCTTGTACAGGGTGTCCAGGTCGCGCTTGGTGCGGAAGGCGTTCACCTGCGCCACGAAGCTGTCCTCGGTCTGCTCCAGCACGGCCTCCACCGCGCCGTCGCCGTCCTCGTCCGCGTTGTAGGACTGGCCCGGCCAGCCGGTGAACGCGCTGTCGTTCGCGCCGTCGTGGTTGGGGGTAATGACCTCCAGGATGTCCTCGCGCAGGCCGACGATGGCGTCATCCGCGCCGAAGATCGCGCCGGCGGCCACGATGTTGAAGGAGTACACGGGCACCTCCCGGTCGTCCTTGCCCGGGCCCAGCCGGGGGGTGACCACGACGCCCAGGCCCAGCTTCGCCACGTCCTGCCGCGCATCCAGCGGCACCTGGCTGGCCAGGGCCTTCTTCACCGCGCCCAGGATGTCGCCGTGGGCGTCGTTCAGGGACATGGTCGCGCCGGAGATGGCGTCCATCTCGGCCTTCTCCGCGTCGGTGAGGGCGTCCCACCTGGCGACGTCGCTCTCGTTCTCAGAGGTGCCGTGCAGCGCGCGTCCGTTCACCTCGGAAACAAACTTCGCTGCCCAGGCGTCCAGCTCGTCGGCGGTCTTGCCCCGCAGCGCGCTCTCGTACAGGTCCATCTCGCCGGCCCAGGTGCCGGAGTTCAGCTTGTAGCCGTCGCCGATGGCGCGCTTGGTCTTCCAGGCGGGCAGGTTGGCCATGAAGTTCTCCTCGGTCTGCTCCAGCTGACCCTCCACCACGCCGTCGCCGTCGGCGTCCTCGTTGTACACCGCGCCGGGCCATCCGGCCAGGGCGTTGTCCTCCGCGCCGTCGTGGTTGGGAGTGATGATCTCCAGGATGTCCACGCTCAGGTCCACGATCCGCTGGTCCGCGTCGGTCACCACATAGGCCGCCACCGCGTTGAAGGAATAGACCGGCACCTCCTGGTCGTCCTTGCCCGGGCCCAGCCGGGGCGTGGCGACGATGGCCAGGCCGTGGTTCAGCGCGGAAGCGGCGGCGGTGACGGTCCCGGCCTCCGCGGCCTCCGCCTCGATGCCCAGGGCCGCGCGCACGGCGGCGAACACGCCGTTGCTGGTCCAGGTCGCGCCGGTATAAGCGTCCACGCCGTCCACCGTGCCGGCGGCCAGTATGGCCTCGCGCAGCGGCTCCAGCGCGGCGCCGCCCACGTCGGGGGTCTCGCCCTCGCCGGTCAGGGTCAGGTCGACGATCCTGCCGTCCTCCACGGTGACCTCGGCGACGATCTTGCCGCCGAAGCCGTCCGCCTCGCCCACCGAGGTCTCGGCCAGCGCGGGCAGGCCGCACACGGCCAGCAGCAGGCACAGCGTCCAGGCGATGATTTTCTTCATACGTTCACTTCTCCTTCCAATCAATGGATGGTGTTCACATGCAGGCATTCCTGCATATGTGCCGTCATTATACATTAAACCCCGCATCGAATTGTGTCAAATCATGTCCGGCCGGGGCTCTTTTCCATGGCGTACACTTCTTCATCATGCCGCATATATTTAACCCGCCCGCGCTTTTAAGTAACACGCAAATGATTAAAATGAATGCGCCGTGGAAAAACGCGGCACATCCGTTCATTTTGGAGGGTTTTATGGTTCGTGACATGACGCACGGTTCGCCGATCAAGCTGATCTTCGGGTTCTGGTTCCCGATGCTGCTGGGCCAGCTGTTCCAGCAGGTGTACAACCTGGTGGACAGCATCATCGTGGGGCGCTTCGTGGGCGTGAAGGCCTTCGCCGGCATCAGCGCCACGGGATCGCTGAACTTCATGATACTGGGCTTTCTGCTGGGGCTGTGCTCGGGCTGCGCGATACCGGTGGCCCAGGCCTTCGGCGAGAACGACCCCCACAAGATGCGCAAGTTCTTCGCCAACGCCATCTACCTGTGCGGCGGCATCGCCGTGATCATGTCCGTGGCCACCGTGATACTGACCCGGCCCATACTGCGCTGGATCGGCACGCCGGAGGACATCATGGACGAGGCCTACGGCTACATCGTGTACATCTTCGGCGGCATGATCGCCATCATGCTGTACAACCTGGGCAGCGGCGTGCTGCGCGCCGTGGGCAACACCCGCACCCCGCTGTACTTCCTGATCCTCAGCTGCGCGGTGAACGTGGCGCTGGACCTGCTGTTCGTGGTGGTGCTGCGCATGGGCGTCTCCGGCGCGGCGATCGCCACGGTGGCGGCGCAGCTGCTGTCCGGCGGGCTGTGCGCCCGGGTGATCTTCAAGAAGTACGACGTGCTGCGCATCCGCGGCGAGGAATGGAAGCCCGACCCGGCCTGCCTGAAGCGGCTCAGCGCGCTGGGCACGCCCATGGGGCTGCAGTTCTCCATCACCGCGGTGGGGTCGCTGGTGATGCAGACGGCGGTGAACGGGCTGGGCTCCGGGGCCGTGGCCTCCATCGGCGCGGGCAGCAA
This sequence comes from uncultured Eubacteriales bacterium, assembly GCA_902778045.1. Classification (GTDB taxonomy): domain Bacteria; phylum Bacillota; class Clostridia; order Christensenellales; family Aristaeellaceae; genus UBA2862. The sequence goes on along the minus strand of CACYWI010000080.1, from coordinate 7,797 downwards.
GGTGTACTCCCTGTTCTGCTGCCCCTTCGACGCCATCGGGGCCACCATCGCCACCTGGTGCGGCCAGAACCTCGGCGCGCGGCGCATCGACCGGGTGCGCGTGGGCGTGCGGGAATCGCTGTTCGCCATGGGGGCCTACGCCATCGTCGCGCTGTTCGCCGTGCGGATGCTGGGCGGCAGCCTGGTGGAGCTGTTCATCTCCGGCAGCGAGCAGGCCGTGGTGGCCGACGCCGTGAAGTACCTGAACATGGTGGTGTTCTTCTTCGTGCCGCTGATGGTGATCTTCGTGCTGCGCAACGCCCTGCAGGGGCTGGGCTTCTCCCGCGTGGCCATGTTCGCCGGCATGTTTGAGATGATCGCCCGGGTGTTCGTGGCCTTCGCGCTGGTGGGCCCCTACGGCTTCGACGGCGCGATCCTCTCCAACCCCACCGCCTGGGTGATGGCCGACGTGCTGCTGATCCCCGCCTACCTGCACGCCATACGCCGCCTGCAGCGGGAAACCGCCCTGGTGCCCGCCGCGGCGAGATAGCACCCAAATGAGATGAGGGGACGGTGAGATGAGGGGACGGTTCCTTATCTCACTTTTATGCGCTGAAAGTGAGATAAGGAACCGTCCCCTCATCTCACTATTGCCTAATCCCTGTCATTTCTGCTATAATACAGTCAGCGAATACACCAAAGGGAGGTTTATACCATGGAAAACAAGATCAAGCGCATCGGCGTATTGACCAGCGGCGGCGATTCACCGGGCATGAACGCGGCGGTGCGCGCGGTGGTGCGCACGGCGATCTCCTGCGGGGTGCAATGCGTGGGCATCCGCAGGGGCTGGCAGGGGCTGATCAACAGCGACTTCGTGCAGCTGGACGCGGCCAGCGTGGGCCACATCATCGGCAAGGGCGGCACGATCCTGTACACTGCCCGCAGCGAGGATTTCCTGACCGACAAGGGCCGGCAGCGCGCGGTTTCCACCTGCAAAATGCTGGGGTTGGACGGCATCGTAGCCATCGGCGGCGACGGCACCTTCCGCGGCGCTCTGGCGCTCTCGCGGCTGGGCGTGCCGGTGGTGGGCGTGCCGGCCACCATCGACAACGACATCGGCTGCTCCAACTACACCATCGGCTTTGACACGGCCTGCAACACGGCCATCGACTGCATCGACAAGCTGCGCGACACCATGCAAAGCCACGAGCGCTGCTCGGTGGTGGAGGTCATGGGCCGCAACGCCGGGTTCCTGGCGCTGTACGTGGGCATCGCCGTGGGCGCCACCGCAGTGCTGGTGCCCGAGCGTGAGCTGGACTTCGAGCGCGACGTGGTGGAGCGCATCCGCAACGCCCGCCTGGCCGGCAACACCCACTTCATGATCGTTGTGGCCGAGGGCGTGGGCAGCGCGGTGGAGATCGGCAAGCAGATCCACGAGGCCATCGGCATCGAGCCCCGCGTGACCGTGCTGGGCCACATCCAGCGCGGCGGCGCGCCCAGCGCCCGCGACCGCGAAACGGCCACCCGCATGGGCTACTTCGCCGTGCGCTCGTTCGTGGAGGGCCGGGGCAACTGCATCATCGGCACCCGCGAGGGCGAGATGGTGGAGATCCCCATCGAGGAGGCCCTGACGATGAAGAAGTACCTGCAAATGGAGCGCTACAAGGTGCTGGAGGCCGTGAGCGTGTCCGTGCCGAAGGTGAATCCCAACGATCTGGACGGGTAAATGCTTTGGCGGGGGACCTGCTTCCCCCGCCAAAGCATTATTACAGAGTTATTAAACCATTCTTTCATTGTCGCGTTTTTGTGGATTTCGGCGGCGGCTTCGGTTATAATGGATGCCGTTGGGATTCAAAAATCGAAGGAGGCCCCGCCGGATGGACAATGAAAATGTGACCCCGTTGGAGAAGCGCCCTGTCGAAGCGCCGCAGCAGATCGCCAACATGGACGAATCCGACTTCATGTACCTGCTGATGGAGAGCAGGATCATACAGGCCTCATAACGATACCGGAGATCCCTTCACTTGCGCCTTGCAACGTCATCGCGTGAAGCGGTGGCATAGGGAACCTTCCGCATACCATTCCATACAGAGCGCGCCGCCCTTTCGGGCGGCGCGCCGTTGTCATAAGAAGCGATCAGTCGTTGGCGTCCATGTAGGCGAAGCAGTTCTGGATGTCCTCCAGCTTCTCGGCGACCACGTCGTCATAGCCGTAGCTCTTGCAGGTCTCGACCATGGTGTTCCAGTTGGCGTCGAATTCCTCGTCGGAGGCGGAGTAGACGCACTTCCAGCTGTACTCCTTCATCACGGGAGCGAACTGGGCGCGCTTCTGCTGGCCCTCCTCGGACAGGGAAGCCTTGCTGTAGGCGATGGCCGCCGGGCTCTGCACGGAAACCTGGTTCTTCATGCGATACAGCTCCACGCCGGAGGTCGCGCCGCCCGCGTACTCCTCGGACCAGGCCTTGGACAGCGGGGTGGCATAGTGCTCGGCGTAGCAGGGCCAGCCCTTATAGGAGAAGGAGTAGGTCTTGCCGGGGATCATCTGCTCCAGCTTGATGGTCTCGTGGTTGAACCAGCTCTGGCCGTCCTGATAGGTGCCGCCGCCGTACTCCTCGGGCATCTGGGTGTTGGCCGCGTCCTCCTGGCACTGCCAGCCGAAGTCGGTCATCTCGGGAACGCCGTCGGCGTTGTAATCCCAGGTCAGCCCCTTGGGGCCGTAGTTCTGGATGATCATGCCTTCCTCGGTGCACAGCCAGTCGATGATCTCCAGCGCGCGCTCGGGATACTCGCAGTCCGCGCCGATGGCCCACATGCGGTTGGAGCCGGCCTTGGACAGGGTCTGCATGGCGGGCGCGGAGTCCTCGATCAGGAAGGTGACGAAGCCGTTCTTCTCGGCGGCCTTCTCGGCGCTGTTGTAGTTGCCGATGATCCAGCCCCACAGGCACACCAGATAGCGGCCCGCGGACAGCTTGGTGCTGTAGGTATCGAAGTTCTGGGAGGAGGATTCCGGATCGAACAGGCCCTCGCGGTACAGCTGGTTGTTCACCTTCAGCGCGCGATAGTACAGGCTGCCCTCCTCCAGGGGGTTCACGACGTCGCGGGTGGCGTAGTTGACGCCCATGAAGTCATACTCCTGATAGCCGTAGTAGGTCATCAGGTCCCAGGTGAACTTCATCACGCAGTCCTCCCAGTCCGGGAAGCCGCCGTAGGCGTACACCTTCTCGCCGTTCTCGGTCTCGGGCACGGCGTCCTGCAGGGCCTTCATGAAGGCGGGCAGGTCCTCCAGGGTGGTCAGCGCGGGCTTGCCGGCCTTCTCCCAGGCGTCAAAGCGCACCTGCAGCGCGTAGGTGGGGTCGGTCAGCTCGGCCCAGGCGCCGTCCTCCAGCGCCACGGCATAGCTGAAGCCGTACTTGCCCTCGTGGCCGGCAGCGGCCGCGAAGTCGGAGACCTTCTGGATGGCGTCCGGCAGGTAGGTGTTGATGTTCTCGTAGGGGGTCAGGTCCACCTCGTCCCAGTCCAGCAGCAGGCCGGCGTCCAGGGCGGTGTTGAAGTGCTCGCCCATGTCGCCCAGGCAGATGATGTCGCCCAGCTCGCCCGCGGACACGCCGGAGGTCCAGGCGTTGCTGTCCACGTTGCTGGACACGAAGTTCAGCGTCACGTTGAAGCGGTCCTTGATCTCCTTGGCGAACCAGCCGCCCTGCTCGCCGGCGCTGTTGGCCAGCTCGGAGAACACGGTCAGCGTGATCGGCTCACGGTAGGTGTCGTCCTCCGCCAGCGCCGGCACGACCATCACGGCCGCCAGCAGCGCCAGGCAAAGGAGCATGGAAAGCAGTTTCTTCATGTACAGGATCCTCCTCTTGATAGTATCGCAACCCGCGCAGGGCGGGAGTGCTACGGTATTGAGTGTGGAGTGTGGAGTGTGGAGTGTGGAGTTGAAGTTGGCCTTTGGAACGGCATTTATTCGCGGTAAATGGTGGAACGATTTCCCGCTGACATTCGCGCGCGACATTCTGTAACTCCACACTCCTAGAGTGTGTTTCTAAATGCCGGGAGATGCACGCAGGTTTACTGGCGGTAAATCAAGGGGAATCAACGCAGAAATGCAGTCAAAGACGCCGAAAATGCGCTTCAGGTATTTTGGAAACACACTCTAACTCCACACTCCATGTCATCCCTTCACCGCGCCGATCATGATGCCCTTCACGAAGTAGCGCTGGAAGAACGGGTACACCAGCAAAATCGGGAAGGTGGCCACCATGGCCACGGTCATGCGCACGGACAGGGCGGTCTGCTTGGTGGCCACGTTGGCCAGGGAGCTGGCGTCCTGGGTGTTGCGCACCAGCGCCGCCAGCGACGAGGCCTCGTTCTGGTACTTGTACAGCAAAAATTGCAGCGTGTAGTACTTGCCGGAGGGCATCAGCATCATGGTGTCGGTGAAGGCGTTCCACTGGCCCACGGCCGAGAAGATGCACAGCGTGGCAAGGATCGGCGTGATCAGCGGCATGATGACCGAGAAGAACACCCGCATGTAGCCCGCGCCGTCCAGCGTGGCGCTCTCCTCCAGCGCCGGGGGCAGGCCCTCGATGAAGGTCTTCACCAGGATCACGTTGTAGGGCGACACCAGGCCGGGGATCACGTACACCCAGAAGTTGTCCAGGAAGCCCAGCATCCTCAGGTTCATGTACCAGGGGATCAGGCCGGCGGAGAAGTACATGGTGATCACGATCAGCCGGTACCACACCTTGCGCAGCCACATCTCCTGCTTGGTGACCAGGTAGCCCAGTATGGCCGAGCCGCCCACCGTCCACACCGTACCCAGCACGGTGCGGGCCACGGAGACGAACAGCGCGTCCACGATGCCGGGGATCTTCAGCACCTCGATGTAGTTCTGGAAGTGGATCCCCTTGGGGTACAGCTGGATCTGGCCCAGGCGCACCGCCTCGTTGCTGGAGATGGTGTTGATGAACAGATAGTAGAAGGGAAACACGCAGGCCAGCGTGATCAGCGCGAACACGGTGTAGTTGACGATGTTGAATATGATGTCGCCGCGGCTGAGCTCCATGCCCTGGGCGTTGAGCTTTGCCTTCTTCTTGTTTGAAATGACGGTCATGCTCTCTCCCCTCCCCTCAAACGATGGATTCGCCGCGCAGCTTCTTGGACACGAAGTTGGCGCTGAACAGCAGCGTGACGCTGACCAGGGTCTTCAGTATGCCGATGGCCGTGGCGAAGGAATACAGCGTCGTGCCGCCGGACGCGATGGTGATGTTGTACACGTACAGGTCCAGCACCTCGATGGTCTGCTTGTTCATCGGGTTCTGGAACACCAGGTACTGCTCCATGCCGTTGTTCAGTATGTTGGAGATGGACAGCATCAGCAGCACGAAGAACGTGGGCAGCAGGCTGGGCAGCGTGATGTAGCGCATCTGGTGCCAGCGGTTCGCGCCGTCCACCTTGGCGGCCTCGTACAGCTCCACCGGGATGCCGGAGATGGCCGCCAGGTACATGATCGCGCCCCAGCCCAGGCCCTTCCAGGTGCTCCAGGCCCACATCTTCAGCCAGATGTGGCTGCTGGAATTCAGCCAGACCACCGGCTCGTCGATGGCCCCGACGGCCAGCATGAACTTGGAGAAGATGCCGGTATCCATGGCGAACATGCACATGGCGAAGCTGAACACCAGCGCCCAGGAGATGAAGTTGGGCAGCGTGGTGAAGATCTGCACCGTCTTCTTGAAGCGGGTGCGGCTGATCTCGTTCAGGAACACCGCGAAGATCATCGGCATCCAGCTGGTCAGCAGGTTCAGGCCGCTCATGCCGAAGGTGTTCTTCAGCACGCGCACGATGTTCTCGCGGTTGGCGGCGTTGGTGAACATCTCGGTGAACCACTTCAGGCCCACGAACTCCTGCTGGTTCAGCGGTATGCCGAAGCGGTAGTTGAAGAAGGCGTAGCTCCAGCCGTACAGCGGCAGGTACGCGAACAGGAACACCGACAGCAGGAAGGGCAGCATCATCAGGAAGAGCTTGTACTTCTTGGGCAGCGTCTCCTCCTGGGCGTTGTTGGCGAAGAACGCCGCGAACAGCAAAAGCGGCAGCGAGGCGTACAGGTACAGCGTGCCGCCCACGGTGCCCAGCGATTGGGGCATGCCCGACAGCAGCGACACCCAGGCGATCACACGCACGGCGAAGGCCGCCAGGAACAGCGCGATGGCCGCCTTGCGCCGGCAGGCCACCGCCGCCACGATGCCCGCCGCGATCAGCGCCAGCGCCGCGTAGGTCAGCAGGCCGAAGGTGCGGGCCATGGCGTTCATGGCGTCCTCGACCTCGCCGGCGTTCATCACGCCCTCCTTTTCGGTCTCGGAATACAGCACCTTGCCCTTGCCGCTGGTGGGATGGGCCATGGCCTCCGGGGCCTTCAGCGAAAGGGACTGCAGGCCGGTCATCGTGGCCGTGGCCCCCACCTTGGCCTTGCCGGGATTATAGAAGGAGAGCGAGGCCCCCGGCAGCAGCGCGCAGGCCAGCGACAACACCGCCAGCGTGACGGCCACCAGCCGCAGCTGGCTGCGCCTGGGGATGGGATTGACGAAGTAGGGCGAATCCGCCACGCGGATGCACAGCACGCCGCACACCGCGGCAAAGCCCGCCGCCAGCACCGCCAGCGCCGGGAAGGGCTGCACCGTGCCCAGGCCCAGGCGCAGCGCCTGGCGCGTGGCCCCGGTGTACATATCCGCCTCCGTGATTGTCAGCAGGCCCAGCAGCGAGGCCCCCAGCGCCAGCGCGCCGACGGCGGCGAGCGCCGTGGGGAACCACTTGTCCACCCCGGGTATGAAGCTGAGCAGCGCCGCCAGCAGCAGCAGCGCCGCCGCCGCCAGCACCGTGGCGTTGGGCTTCACCGCGGCGGAGGACTGGGGGATCTGGAACACGCCGCGCACGTTGTTCTCGTCGCCTGAGAAGGGCACCAGCGCGCCGATGTCCCCGGACAGCACGTCGGCAAAGCGGCCCTCGGCCTTGTAGCTGTTCAGCAGCGCCTCGTTCCCCAGAGCCGCGGACAGCGTGGAGCGCGCGCCGCTGACGACGTCGGCGTCCAGCGGGTCGGCGGTCAGGGTCTTCGGGGCGCGCACAGAATAGGCGGGCAGCAGCAGCAGCAGCGCCGCGACCAGCGCGCAGGCGCCCATCAGATGTCGCCAGCCGCCCTCGTCGAACATCGGGGTCCGGCTGTAGCCGGGGGCCTCCCGCTCGGCCTTGGTGCCCCGCAGGGAAAGCGCCTGGAGCGCCAGCGCCGCCACGCCGCAGCCCACGGGCACATACACCCAGGCCTGCACCGTGAACAGCAGCGTGAACAGCAGCGACGAGGACAGGTTGGAAAGCTGCACAGCGAAGGTGGCCGACAGCGCCAGCGACGCGCCCGACAGCACCGCGCCCGCGCCCGTCAGCCTGCGGTTTCCAGACAGGCTCAGCAGCGCGCCCGCGAGCAGCAGCGCCGCGGAAGCCAGCGCCAGCCAGCCCGAGAACGTCACCGCGCCCAGCGCCGGCGCCGCCTCCAGAGGCAGGCAGGCCGCGCCCTTCACGGCCATTTCAAAGCTCGACACCGTCGCCGGGAACAGCGCCGCCGTCTCCGCCCCCAGCTGGCTGTGCACGTACAGCTTCAGCCCGGGCAAAAACAGCGAAGCCGCCGCCAGCAGCGCGACGACGAGCAGTATCCACCGCTTTTTCAAGGCTATCCCCTTCTTTTTGAATGCGTTATAGGACAATTTTATCACAGGAATACATGAAAGTAAATAGGGTTTGCAGCATTTTGTCAGGTTTGTGTCAGTTTCAATACCGG
>CACYWI010000079.1 GCA_902778045.1 uncultured Eubacteriales bacterium | reverse complement strand
AAGGCCAGGGCCACCAGCTCCGGGAAGGCCTGGCGCAGCCTGTCCATGGCGTCCGTCAGATAGGCCCGCTCCGCGTCGCCGGGGGCCAGGTGCCTCGCCTCTTCGGTGACGGGCACGAATTCGATGTAGATCACCAGCTTGCAGCCCTTGTCCACCAGCGCCTTCATGAATTCGGGCGAGGTGACCTGGCGCAGGTTCTGGGTGGTCACGGTCACGGACGCGCCGAACAGCAGGTTGCGCCGGTGGAGCCGGTCCATGGCGCTGGCCAGCTTGTCGTACACGCCCTCGCCGCGCCGGGCGTCGGTGATCGCCCGGTCGCCCTCGATGCTCAGCACCGGGATCAGGTTGCGGCACCTGTCCAGCTGATCAAAGGCCTTGTCGTCCAGGAAGGTGCCGTTGGTGAATATGGGGAACAGCAGGTTCTTCATGCCGCCCGCCGCCTCGATCACGTCCCAGCGCAGCAGCGGCTCGCCGCCGGCCAGCATGATGAAGCTGACGCCCAGCGCCTCCGCCTGCCTGAAGATGTCCGCCCATTCCGCCGTGGTCAGCTGCTTCACGGGCTCGGCGTCCACCGTGGCCTCGTTGCAGCGGGAATAGCACCCGGCGCAATGCAGGTTGCAGGCGCTGGTGATGCTGGCGATCAGGAAGGAGGGCACGTGCAGCCCCTCCTTCTCCAGTTCAAGGCGGCGCTTCGTGGCCTTGGCCGCCGCGGCGGCGAACTTCACCATGAAGGCGCTTTCCCTGGGGTCGCGCAGCGTGGCCTTCAGCGTGTCGGCCACGATCTTTTCCACGCCCCTGGCGATGTGTTCCTGTAGATTGAAGCTCATAGGTCCCTCCGGGAATCATGCCCTGTTGAATTTTGTCTTCGGCTGCTTGCAGCGGGGGCAGCGCCAGTCCTCCGGCAGGTCGTCAAAGGCCGTGCCCTCGTGCTCGGCGGGGTCGTACACGTAGCCGCACACGGAGCAAACGTACTTGCCGCTGGCCGCCTTCCGCTTCATGCCTCAGCCCTCGTGAATAATGTGGGAATGTTGCTTTAAATACTATAAAACACTTGGGAACATTTGTCAATTATGGGAATCGCTCAATGCCTGCGCTTGGGCCACACGGCGGCCGCGCCGCCGGCGATCAGCACCAGGTAATAGGTGATGAACCGCCAGGTCAGCAGGCCGGACAGCATCAGGTCCCCGGGCAGCAGCTTGCCGAAATACAGGCTGAAGATGCCCTCCTGCGCGCCGGAAGCGCCGGGCAGGGGCGTGTAGCCGGCGGCGGTGTACTGCATCGCCCCCAGGGCCACCAGGCTGCCATAGCCGGCCTCGCCGTGCCCCAGCCCCCGGCAGATGAAGTAGAACACGCTGGTCATGCACAGTATGCGCCCCACGGCGAACAGGACCTGCCGGGCCAGCTCGGCCTTGTGCCCGGTGATGAAGCGCATGCCCGTATAGAAGGAGTCGGCGGTTTCGTTGAACTTTTCGCGCAGCCGCTCCGGATCGCCCAGGCGCAGCTTGGCCATCAGGCGGGTAACCTGCTTCAGCAGCCAGCGGATGGGCCTCTGCCAGAAGCTGAGCATCAGCGCGCCGACCAGCAGCCCCAGATTGAACAGGAAGCCGATCACCAGGAACACGAAGTTGGCCCCGAGCTGCTGGGCGACGAAGGGCCGGTACAGCAGCCCCAGCACGATGTCGACCGCCAGCAGCGAGCCGTGGTAGCACATGTAGTGGACCACCAGCACGGTGGTGGCGTCGGCGACGGGGATGCCCGCGCGGCGCATGTGTACGACCTGCATCGGCTGGCCGCCGGAGGCCCCGGGCGTGATGAAGGAATAGAAATCCCCCAGCAGCGAGACGTACATCGCCCGGGGCAGTGACACGCGCTGTCCCATCGTGTGCAGCGCCGTGGCGGCGCTGAGTGCCTGCATGGCGATGCCACCCGCGACGCACAGCACGCACAGGAGGGTATAGCGCCTTGGGATGGCCGTCATGGCGCGCAGCGACGCTCCGAAGTCGCCGTTGCTGGCGCCGATGATGATGACGGCCGCCAGTACGGTGATGATGAATGCCGCGTACAGCAGCTTGTTTTTCCTGCTCATGTCTGTTCCAATCCGTCGGTCGGTCGGACCGCGCGCGGTCCGCGGGGTGCGGGTCGAGCCCTAAACAGTGTACCATATTTTTCTGCCGCACACAATCGGAGGACGGCAATTTTGAGTGAAACGCAACGGTTGCCGAGGGCGATGACATTGCCCCGGGCAGCCCTTTGGAACAGAAGCGGCCCGACGATGAACGCGCAAGCGGGGGAAAGGGGAGGCGACCGGGCAGGCCGTGCCGCCGCAGCCCGCGTTCAGGCAGCGGGCAATGAGGATTATCAGGGCGTGTTTCAAAGATCGCCGCACCGCGTTTCCGCATCTCCCGGCATTCAGAAACACGCCCTGACATGTTGACAGAAAAATGCTTTGATAATATAATTGGTTATGTACAATAGCGCAGGTGAGCTTACAAAATACGCGCGTCGCGTTCAGCGGAGGATGCACATGGATTTTTCCGGAATACTGATCGGGGCCATATCCTTTATCTCCATCGGGCTGTTCCATCCCATCGTCATCAAGGCGGAATATCACTTTTCCAAGCGCTGCTGGCCGGTGTTCTTCGTGGCCGGCGTGCTTCTGATGGTCCTGTCCACTCAGCTTGGGAATATCACCGCCTCGGCCTGCGCCGCCGTGGTGGGCATGAGTTGCTGGTGGAGCATACTGGAGCTCTACGAGCAGGAAAAGCGCGTGGAGAAGGGCTGGTTCCCGGCCAATCCCAGGCGCGCCGGGAAGGACAATAAAAAATGATCCCGCCGGGGGACCGCCGCGCCGTAAAGCGGATTCGCCGCCTGCAGCGGGAATACAACGCGCTATCCGACGCGCAGCTGCGCGAGCGCGCGCAGGCGCTGCGGGGATTGCCGGCGGCGAGGATCCGAGACCGGCTGTTCGCGCTGGCGGCGCTGGCCGTTCAGCGGGCGCTGGGGCTGGAGCCCTTTGACGAGCAGCTGTTCGGCGCGCTGGCCATGGCGGACGGCTACACCGCCCAGATGCAGACCGGCCAGGGCAAGACCCTGACGGCGGTGTTCCCGGCGATGCTGTACGCCTGCCTTGGGCCGGCGTGGATCGCCACGGCCAACCCGTACCTGGCCCGGCGCGACTGCGAATGGATGCGCCCGGTGTACGAGCTGCTGGGCTTCACGGTGGCCGTGACCGAGGCGAAGATGACCCACGACGAGAAGAAGCGGGCCTACGCCTGCGACATACTCTACGGCACCCACAGCGAATTCGGCTTCGATTACCTGCGGGACCAGCTGGCCGTCGAGGCCGACGCCCAGGTGCAGGGGCCGCCCCACTTCATGCTGGTGGACGAGGTGGACAGCATACTGCTGGACGAGGCGGTGACCCCGATGATACTGTCCGCCGCCGGGGACGACCTGGACAGGAACCTGCTGGCGGTGGACCGGTTCGTGGGCTGGCTGAAGCACGCCGAGGTGCAGCGCCTGGAGGACGAGGACGAATACTTCCGCCTGGACGGGACCGTGGATTACATCGTGGTGCTGCGGGACCGCACGGCGCTGCTCACCGCCCTGGGCCAGAAGCATGCCGAGCAGTTCTTCCGCATACCGGACCTGACCGCCAACCAGGCGCTTTATCACCTGATCTACCAGGCGCTGCAGGCCCACGGCGTGTTCCATCGGGACGTGGATTACATCATCAAGGACGGCGGCCTGAGGATCGTGGACCCCCACACCGGTAGGGTGATGGATGGGCGGCGCTACTGCAACGGCCTGTGGCAGGCGCTGGAGGTCAAGGAGCGGCTGGATGTGGTGCGGGAGAGCCGGACCGCGGCCTCGATCTCCTACCAGCAGTACTTCCGGCGCTTTCCCCACCTGGCGGGCATGACGGGCACGGCCTGGGAGGGCCGGCAGGAGCTGATGAAGGTGTACCGCATGCCTGTGCGGGCCATACCGCCGCACCAGAAGAACCGCCGCCGGGACCTGCCGGACGAATACGCTGACAGCCGCGCGGGCCAGATCGACGCCATGGTGCGCCAGACCCTGGCCGCCCGGGACCGGGGCCAGCCCTGCCTGCTGGTGACCCGCACCGTGGAGGACAGTGAGATCCTTTCCGCGGGCCTCGCCGCCGCGGGGATCGGGTGCGAGGTGCTGAACGCCCGGGACGATGCCCGCGAGGCCGAGATCATCGCGCTGGCGGGGCGTTCGGGCCGGGTGACGGTGGCCACCGCGCTGGCCGGCCGCGGCACCGATATCATGCTGGACGAGGCCTCCCGCGCTGCGGGCGGCCTGTATGTGCTGGGCTTCGGCCACCAGAACACCCGCCGGGGCGATCGCCAGCTGGCCGGGCGCAGCGGACGCCAGGGCGACCCCGGCATGTGCCGGTTCTTCGTGTCGCCGGAGGACGAGCTGCTGACGCGCTTCTGCCCGGAGAAGCCCGCCGGGAAGCGGGCCTGCCTGCGGGCCGTGCGCCGCGCGCAGCAGAGCTGCGAGAGCATCTCCGAGGGCCAGCGGGAGACCACCTTCAAGCTGGACGAGGTGGTCGGCGCGTTCCGGGAATCGGTGTACGCCCAGCGGGAGCAGATCCTGCGCGGGCAGCTGCCGGAGTCCTTTTCGGAATACCCCGCCGGCGCGGCCCGGGCCGTGCTGCTGGCGGGCATCGACGAGGCCTGGTCGGCCTTCCTCAGCGAGGCGGAGGATGCCCGGAACCGCATCGGTGTGGTCTCGCTGACGGGCCGGAACTATGAATTTGAATACGTGCGGGAGGTCGCGGCCATGTACAGCGCCATGCAGGACGAGGTCCTGCGCACGGCGCGGGCCCGGCTTGCCGGCCTGAAGGATGGTAAGCCGCATGTGGAAGCTGTATGACGCGCTGCTGGAGCGCGTCGATACCGACGACAGGATCGAATACGTTCGCGCGGGCGTCAGCTGGGTGCTGGTGCGCACGGACAGCGGCGCGCTGGGCGTGGCCTCGGTGCTGGCCGGGCGGAGCGGCAGGCCGCTGGAGCCGGCGGCGTACGCCGGCATGCCCGTCCGCGAGGCGGCGCGGCTGGTGAAGAGCTGGGATTTCGAGCGGGCGGCGCTGGGCGCGGCGGCGATCAACGCCATACTGAACCGCCCGGAGCGCTTCGCCGACTGCGGCGAGCCGGACGCCTTCCTGCGCTACCGGGACATGGCCCGGGGCAGGCGGGTGGCCGTGGTGGGACGCTTCCAGTACCTGGAGCAGCGGCTGCGCCACATCTGCGACCTTTCGGTGCTGGAGCGCGCGCCCATCGCCGGGGAGTACCCGGACATGGCCTGCGAGTACATACTGCCCGGCATGGATATGGTGTTCATCACGGGCTGCACCGTGGGCAACAAGACGCTGCCCCGGCTGCTGCGGCTGGCGAAGGACGCCTATACGGTGGTCACCGGCCCCTCCACCCCGATGACGGAGGCGCTGTTCGGCTTCGGCGCGGACGCGTTGTGCGGCTTCTGTGCCACTGACGAGGGGGCCTGCCTGCGGGCCGTAGCGGACGAACAGGGCCTGTTTGACGGCGGACGCATGGTCGTCCTTGAAAGGAGTGAGCGCCCATGAAGAAGGTGCTGGGCTTTTTGCGCTCGATGCGCTTCGGCATGCTGCTGCTGGTGCTGATCGCGCTGCTGTCCATACTGGGCACGGTGATCCCCCAGGAGCAGACGCTGGAGGCCTACCAGGCCGCCTATGGCCGAGGCGCGTATGCCATCATGGCCGTGGGGCTGGATCACCTGTATTCCACCTGGTACTACATCGGCCTGTACATCCTGCTGGGCGTCAGCCTGCTGTTCTGCTCGGTGCTGCGCTTCGGCCGCGTGAAGCGGGCGAAGGGCGCGCTGCTGCAGGCCGCGGAGCGCGCCGAGCCGCTGCAGGGCTTCAGGGCCGCCGATCCAGGGGCCGTGCTGGGCAGGCACCGCTTCCGCCGGTGCGGCGAGGGCTACCTTCGCAACGGCCTGGGGCTGTACGGCTCCTTCATCACCCATCTGGCGATGCTGCTGATGCTGGCGGCCTGCGCCTGCGTGTTCGCGCTGGAGGTCAAGACCGACTATGCCGTCATGGTGGGGGACGAGGTGACCCTCGAGGACGGCACCGTGCTGCATGTGGACGACTTCGCGATGGAATCGGAGGGCAAGCTGGACTATGTGTCCACGGTGACCGCCGTGCTGCCGGACCAGACGGTGCAGAGCGGCACGCTGCGGGTGAACGAGCCCAAGCGCTTCGGCCGCTACAAGGTGTACCAGCAGAGCTACGCCTACGCCGGCCAGCTGGACATCCGCACCGCGGCGGACGCGAAGGACGAGCGCGTGACGCTGGACTCCGCGGCCTTCATCAGCCTGGACGGCGCGCGGGGCGTTTCCTACATGGGCAGCTACGGCAGCTATATCCGCACGGCGGACGGCGATGTGCTGCCCCCTGGCTTTGGCGACCAGCAGGGCGAGCCGGTGGACGCCTACATGATCGCCGTGCTGGACGGCGAGAACCAGGAGGCGCGCCTGCAGCCCGTGGACGAGACCTTCGAGGTCGCCGGCGTGTACTACACCTTCCGCTCGCCCATGGCCTATCCGGGCCTGCGGGTCAAGACGATCCCCGCGCCCGTGATGCCGGCGCTGTACGCGTCCTTCGCGCTGCTGCTGGCCGGGCTGTACCTGTGCTTCTTTCACGTGCCGGTGGCCGCCAGCGTGCGCGGCGACGGCGTGGCGCTGAAGAGCCCCAAGGACATCGAGGCCCTGGAGGACGCCCTGCGCGGGCAATCCGAGACGACCAGGACCGAATAGCCTCATAATAGCCAAATCGAACCCCGACCCGGAATCAGGAGGTAGTCCCATGCTGAACACATTGTTCTTGCTCCCCGTGATACTCTACTTCGTGGCCTCGGCGCTGCAGATCAGCGCGCTGGTCTTCAAGAAGGACGTGCTGAAGAAGCTGGCGCTGATCGTGCTGGCGGCCTCGGTGGCGATCCACACCGCCTATATCGTGGCCCGGGGCGTCGCCGCTGGCCGGGTGCCGATGTCCAACCAGTTTGAGTTCGCCAACGCCTTCGCCTGGGGCGTGGCGGTGCTGGGCCTGTTTTTCCGCCTGCGCTACAGGGACACCATGCAGTGGATGGTGACGCTGTGCGCGCCCATCGCCTTCCTGATCATCTCCTACGCGGCCCAGCAGCCCCGGGAGATCTCGGAGCTGATGCCCGCGCTGCGCAGCTCCTGGTTTGTGCTGCACATCGGCAGCGCGGTGTTCTCCTATGCCGGGTTCGCGCTGGCGGCGGGCATCGGCGTGCGCTACCTGGTCATCGAGAAGAAGGCGGAGGAAAAGACGCTGAAGCAGATGGACCGTCTGGCCTACAAGTTTATCGCCTTCGGGTTTC
This sequence comes from uncultured Eubacteriales bacterium, assembly GCA_902778045.1. Taxonomy (GTDB): domain Bacteria; phylum Bacillota; class Clostridia; order Christensenellales; family Aristaeellaceae; genus UBA2862. Next base: position 687 of record CACYWI010000079.1, on the reverse strand, counting down.
TGATGCTCACGGTGGTCATCATCTCCGGCATGATCTGGGCCGAGCAGGCCTGGTCCACCTTCTGGAGCTGGGACCCCAAGGAGGTCTGGGCGCTGATCACCTGGATCGTGTACGCGGTGTACCTGCACAACTATCTGCGCATGAAGTGGCGCGGCGGGCGCATGGCCTGGTTCGCGATCATCGCCTTCATCGCGGTGATGTTCACCTTCGTGGGTGTCAACAAGCTGATGAGCGGCCTGCACAGCTATGCCTGACAAGTCTGTGTTCTGGCTGATCCGCCACGCCGAGCCGGATACCGGCCCGGGCGGGCGGGTGTGCCTGGGGCAGAAGCTGGATGTACCGCTGAGCCCGAGGGGATTGGTCCAGGCCGAGGCGCTGGCGGAGCGGCTGAGGGACGTGCCCTTTGACGCGATCTACGTCAGCCCGCTGCTGCGGGCGAGGCAGACCGCCGGGGCGCTGCGGCAGGCCTGCCCCCGCGTCATTGTCCCGGAGCTGATCGAGGTATCCGGCGGCGAATGGGACGGAATGCCCTTTTCTCAGATATATGAAAGGTATCCGGCCTTCTTCGACGGCTCCCGGGGCGGCGAACGCACGCCCCCCGGCGGCGAGAGCGACGGGGAGGCCTTTGAGCGGGTCATGGGCCTTATGGACCGTCTGTCCGGCGGGGGAGGCGGAACCTGTGCCCTG
>CACYWI010000078.1 GCA_902778045.1 uncultured Eubacteriales bacterium | reverse complement strand
TGCGCCTTTACGGGCGGCGTCGCGAACTCGAACGGAGGAATGAAAAATGAAAAAGCTGAATACCCGTACCTTTGTGCTGATCCCCATGCTGGTCGCCGTGCTGGTGATCCTCGGCTACGTCAACATCCCGCAGCCCGCCGGGCTGTCCATCACCTTCAACATGATCCCCGTGGCCATCGCCGCCATGGCCATTGGGCCGATGGGCGGCGCGATCGTGGGCGGCGCTTTCGGGCTGATCAGCTTTTTGCAGTGCTTTGGCATCTGCGGCTTTTCCGGCATGGGCGCGGCGCTGTTGGCTGCCACCCCTGTGCCCGCTGCACTGAACGCGTTACCCTCCTTTCTGAAAAATCTCTACCCGTTCTTTCTCGTTTTCGTGCAGAGGTTCTTCCCGCGGCTGATCGACGGGCTGCTGCTGGGCTGGATCTTCCGGCTGCTGCGGGGCAGGCTGAAGCTGAACATCTCCTTCAGCTGCGCTGCTACCGGCTTCATGGCGGCCTTCCTGAACACGCTGCTGTTCATGACCAGCCTGGTGTGGCTGTTTGGCGGCACGGAATACATGCAGAATTCGATGGCCGGGCGGGGCATGCTCACCTATATCGTGGCCGCGGTGGGCATCAACGGCGTGGTAGAGATGATCGTCTCCACCGTGCTCTCCGGCGCGATCGGCTTCGCGCTGGCCAAGGCCGGCTTCATCCGGGACCCCGAATGATCGGAGGATTGCAATATGATACTCACGCTGGACATCGGCAACACCAACATGAAGACGGCCCTGTTCGAAGGCGACCAGATGCGCCAGTATTGGCGGCTGTCCACCAATCGCAACCGTACCTCGGATGAATTCGGCATCTGCCTGATGAACCTGCTGAACTACCACGGCATCGACCCGGGGGAGGTCAAGGGCATCATGATGTCCTCGGTGGTGCCCCAGATCAATTTCACCATCGAGCACATGTGTCGCAACTACTTCGGCATGGAGCCGATGAAGATCGAACCCGGCGTGAAGACCGGCATCAACATCAAGTATGAAAACCCGCGAGAGCTGGGCAGCGACCGCATCGCCAACGCGGTGGCCGCCTACGAGCTGTACGGCGGGCCCTGCATCACCATCGATTTCGGCACCGCCACGTCCTTCGGCGCGATTTCGGCCAAGGGCGAGTTCCTGGGCGGCGCGATCTGCCCCGGTCTGAAGCTGGCCGCCGACGCGCTGACCGAGAAGACCGCCAAGCTGCCCCGGTTCGAGCTGGTGAAGCCGGATTCCGTGATCGGCCGCAACACCGTCACCAACATGCAGGCGGGCATCGTCTACGGCTACATCGGGCAGATCAAGTACCTGGTGAACCGCATGAAGAAGGAGATGGGCGTGCCGGACATCAAGGTGATCGCCACCGGCGGCCTGGCCGTGCTGGTGGCCGGCGAATCCAGCGTGATCGACGTGATGGACGGCCTGCTGACGCTGAAGGGCCTCAGGCTGATCTACGAGAAGAACGCGCAGTGAGGGAACAGGCCACAGGCAATAGGGATCGTGACTGTACGAAAGCGAGGTGGGGGACGTGTCAAAGTTCGAGGGAACCGTGGAGGACATCGTGTTCCGGAACGACCAGAACGGCTGGACCGTGGCCTCCATCAAGCTGGATGGCGACAGGAACCGCATCAGCGCGGTGGGCGTCATGCCCTTCCTGTCCGCCGGCGAGCACGCCATATTCGATGGCGAGCTCACCGAGCACAGGGAATATGGCAAGCAGATCCGGGTGACCGCTTACGAGGCCACCCGCCCCGAAACCCGCTCCGGAGTGGAGCGGTTTTTGGCATCCGGGCTGATCAAGGGCGTGGGTCCGGCCACGGCCAAGCTGATCGTTCAGACCTTCGGCGCCCGGGCGCTGGACGTGCTGGAGAGCGAGCCCGACCGCCTGACCGAGGTGGAGGGCATCGGCCCGAAGCGGGCGGCGATGATCGCGGAATCCTTCGCGGCGCAGAACGGCATGCGCAACACACTGATCTTCCTGCAGGAGTACGGCCTGTCGCCGGCGCTTTCCATGAAGATCTACCGCGCCTATGGCGATACCACCGAGCAGGTGCTGCGGGCCAACCCCTACCGGCTGGTGGACGAGATCGGCGGCGTGGGCTTCCGCACCGCGGACGAGATCGCCATGAGCCTGGGCTTCGGGCGGGATTCGGAGTTCCGTCTGCGCAGCGGCGTGAAGTACGTGCTGTCCGAGGCCGCCAATGGCACGGGCCACATGTACCTGCCCGCGCAGGTGCTCGTGAGCCGCGCGGCGGAGATTCTCAACGCAGATGACGCGGTGGTGGAGAACGTCGTCCGGGGCCTGATCCTGGACGGCGGGCTGATCGCCGAGGCCGTAGGGGAGGACGACGCGGTGTACCTGCCCGCCCTGCACCTGGCCGAGAGCGAGACGGCGCGCCTGCTGCGCGCGCAGGTCAAAAGCGTGCGCCGGAGCCGGTTCAGCGAGGACGAGGCGCTTCAAAGGATCGCGGAGCAGGAATCGAAGCTGGGCGTCTCGCTGTGCGGCGAACAGCGCCAGGCCGCGCTGGCCGCGATGATGGAGGGCGTGCGCGCCGCCAAGCGCATGAGCGAGGCCACCGGTTGCGCCGCCCGCACGATCCACCGCCTGCTGGAGTACACCGGCGAGGGCATGGGCTTTGGCCGGGACGCCGACAACCCCGTGGACGCCGATGTGGTGATCGTGGACGAGATGTCCATGGTGGATATCTTCCTGATGAAATCGCTGCTGGCCGCGCTGCGCCCCGGCACCCGCCTGGTGCTGGTGGGCGACGTGGACCAGCTGCCCAGCGTGGGCGCAGGCAATGTGCTGCGGGACCTGATCGACGCCGAGGTGCTGCGGGTGGTGCGGCTCACCGAGATCTTCCGCCAGGCGGGCCAGAGCCAGATCGTGCTGAACGCCCACAGGATCAACCGGGGCGAGTACCCGGAGATCCGCAACCGGGGCACCGATTTCTTCATGGAGCGCCGGCAGACCCCGGGCGAGGCGGCCAATTCCGTGGTGGCCCTGGTGCAGACGCGGCTCCCGGCCTACATGGGGCTGGACAGCCTGCGGGACATCCAGGTGATGGCCCCGATGAAGCGGGGCGACGTGGGCGTGTTCGCGCTGAACACGCTGCTGCAGCAGGCGCTGAATCCGCCGGAGCCGGGCAAGGCGGAGCTGGCGCACGGTGGGATGATCTTCCGCCGGGGCGACAAGGTGATGCAGGTGCGCAACAACTACGACCTGGAATGGACGAAGGGCGACGAGGACGGCCAGGGCGTGTTCAACGGCGACATCGGCTACATCCTCGCCGTGGACCGTCGGGGCCGCGCCCTTACCGTGGAATACGACGACGGCCGTGTGGCGGAATACGACGAATCGATGCTGGACGATCTGGAGCTGGCCTACTGCATGTCCCGTGGTGATGCCGCTGATCAGCGGGCCGCCCATGCTGATGACCCGGAACCTGCTGTACACCGCGGTCACCCGGGCCAAGCGCCTGGTGGTGCTGGTGGGGCGGGAGGGCTGCGTGCGGGCCATGGTGGACAACAACCGCATCACCCGCCGCTACAGCGCGCTGGAGAAGCGCCTGCGGGGTGAGCTGTGATGGAGCGGCTATTGCGACTGGTGCGAGGCGCGCTCGACGTCCTCTACCCCAAGCGGGCGGAGTGCATGGGCTGTGGCAGCCGCGCGGGCTTCGATCGGGACTGGCTGTGCGAGGCCTGCCGCCGCGAGCTGGCCAGCCGCTGGGTCGGCGCGGGACAGCCGCCCAGGGGCGGCGTGATCGAAGGTGCGGCCTACGGCTATCGCTATGGCGGCCCCGCCGCGGGCATGGTGCGCAACCTGAAATACAGGGGCGTCCGGCTGCTGGCCGAGCCGATGGGCCGGGCCATGGCCAGCGCCTTCTCGGCCCTGCAGCCCCTGGAGATCGACGGCGTGGTGCCCGTGCCGATGCACCCGAAGCGCCGGCGGGACCGGGGCTACAACCACGCTGCGCTGTTGGCGGCGCAGGTGGCCGGACAGCTGGATCTGCCCCTTTTGGATGTGCTTTCGCGCACCCGGGATACCCGCCAGCAGGCGCGGCTTTCTGATGCCGAGCGCATGAGCAACCTGGAAAACGCATTCGCCCTCGCCGGGGAAGTGGCGGACAAGGCGCTGCTGCTGGTGGACGACGTGTGCACCACCGGCGCGACGGCCAACGCCTGCGCCAAGGCGCTGCTGGATGGCGGCGCGCGGCGGGTGTGGCTGCTGTGCTACGCCGAGGCCCGGAACGGGACCTGATTGTGGAGGATGAACATGGAACGGATCACCAGCGTGAAAAACCCCCTCGTCCGCTCGATGAGAGCCCTGCGGGAGCGCAAGGGGCGGGCGGAACAGGGCCGCTTTCTGGTGGAGGGGGAGGTCATGCTGCATGAGGCGCTGAAGTGCGGCCTTGCCATCCGGGACCTGCTGGTGGTCGAGGATCGCGCCGATATGGCCGCGCCCTTCGCGGCCGCCGGGGCCAGGGCCTGCGCCGTGCCGGCCGGCGTGCTGGAGGCCGTCTGCGACACGAAGACGCCCCAGGGCATCTGCGCGTCCTTCGACCTGCCCGCGCCGTTGCCGCTGGACAGCGCGCCGGATCGCGTCGTGGCGCTGGACGGTACCCAGGACCCGGGCAACGTGGGCACCATCTGGCGCACCGCCGACGCCGCGGGCTTCCAGGGGCTGCTGTTCGGCGCGGGCTGCGCCGACCCGCTGTCGCCCAAGGTGCAGCGCGCCGCCATGGGCTCCGGCTTCCGGGTGCCCTTCATGACCGCGGACGACCTGCCCGCCGCGCTGAACGCGCTGAAGGATAAGGGCTGGTCGGTGATCGCGTCGGACCTGCATGGCGCGGACTTCTACCGCCGCCCCGATCCCGGCGAGAAATTCGTGCTGGTGATCGGCAACGAGGCCCGGGGCATCTCCGGGGCCACCCGCGAAGCCGCCTCGATGCTGTTGAAGCTGCCCATGCGCGGCGGCGCGGAATCCCTGAACGCCGCCGTGGCCGCGGGGATCATGATGTATGAATTGATGAGGGAGTAGGCAATAGGGAATAGGCAACAGGAATTGCCAGGGGAACAGGGAATGAAACCAAGGGGCCTCCCGCCGAATGGCGGGAGGCCCCTTGGTTCACAAGTTGCGATTATTTCCGCGCTTCCCTGCGGCGCTGCATCTCGGAAACCACGATGGCGCAGGAGCTGTCGCCGGTGATGTTCACCACGGTGCGGCCCATGTCGAATATGCGGTCCACGCCTGCCACCAGGGCGATGCCCTCCACCGGAAGGCCCACTGACTGCAGCACCATCGCCAGCATCACCATGCCCGCGCCGGGCACGCCGGCGGTGCCGATGGAGGCCAATGTGGCGGTCAGCACGATGGTCAGCATCTGGGAAAAGGTGAGGTTGATGCCGAAGCAGGAGGCGATGAACACCGCGCACACGCCCTGGTAGATGGCGGTGCCATCCATGTTGATGGTCGCGCCCAGGGGCAGCACGAAGGAGGTGACCTCCTTGTCGGCGCCCAGCTTCTGCGCGCATTCCATGTTCAGCGGCAGCGTGCCCACGGATGACGCGGAGGAGAAGGCCATCATGATGGCGGGCATCATGCCCTTGAAGAACTTGATGGGGCTCAGGTGTCCCAGCACCTTCACCGATGCGGAGTAGACCACCACGGCGTGGATGACGTAGCACAGATAGGCCACCAGCAGCACCTTGGCCAGCGAGCCCAGCACCGAGGGGCCATTCTCGGCCACCACCGGGCACAGCAGGCAGAACACGCCGACGGGGGACAGCTTCAGGATCATCTCCATGGCCTTCATGCAGATGTCGTTGGCCACGTCCACCACCTTGAAGTCGATGTCGTGGCGGTCGGCGATCAGGATCAGCGCGAAGCCGATGAACAGCGAGGCCACGATGATCTGCAGCATGTTCGCGTCCACGAAGGGCTTGATGAAGTTGGAGGGGAATATGCCCACCAGCGTGTCCATGAAGTTGACGCTGGTGGCCGAGGGCTCGTAGCTCAGGTCGGTGGTGGACAGCACCGGGAAGATGCCCTTGAGCAGGTTGGCCAGCAGCAGGCCGATGGCCACAGCGAAGGCCGTGGTGCACATATAGTAAACCACCGTGCGCCCGCCGATGGCGCCCACCTTGCGGATGTCCCGCATGGAGACCACGCCCGCCATGATCGAGAAGAACACCAGCGGGCACACGATCCACTTGATCAGGTTCAGGAAGATCGTGCCGAAGGGCTTGATGTAGTTCGTGGCGATGGCCGGATTGCCGGTAAACGCGATGCCGGCGATGATCGCCAGCACCAGGGCGATGAAAATCTGGGTGGACAGGGCCAGCTTCTTCTTTTGTTGCATGATGCAATCCCCCTTGTCGATATTTCAAAGGATTATAGCACAGATGGCGGGTTGCTATCTATCACTACTATGTTAAAGCGATAATACAAAGACGGCGCAATGCATTTTACATTCCGGTGGTATAGTATAATTCGATTTCGATGAGCCGGGGAGGATGACGCCCATGCAGGTGACGCCGCAGATGTTCCTGATCGTGCTGCCGATGGTGTTCCTGGCGGCGACGGTGGACGCTATCGCGGGCGGCGGCGGGCTGATCTCGCTGCCAGCCTATACGCTGGCGGGGCTGAACTATGACTTCGCCTCGGGCAACAACAAGTTCTCTTCCACCTTCGGTACGCTGACGGCCACGGTGCGCTATTGGCGCAGCGGCAAGCTGCTGGCGACGCCGGCTTTGATCGCGGCGGCGCTGGCGCTGCCGGGCTCGTGGCTGGGCACGAAAACGGCCATGGCCTTGGGCAACCGGGTGATGCACATCTTCATGGTGTTCGCGATCCCGGCGGTCGGGGCGCTGGTGCTGCTCAGGGGCAAGGGGGCGGAGCGCTCCCGACCCATTGTGAAGCGGGACTGGCCCGTCTGCGCGGCCATCGGGCTGGCCATCGGCTTTTACGACGGCTTCTTCGGCCCGGGCACGGGAACCCTGCTGATCCTGCTGTTTACATCGCTGCTGGGCATGGACATGGTTTCAGCCTCGGCGACGGCCAAGCCGGTGAACCTGGTCAGCAACATCGCCTCGCTTGTCACCCGCATCGCGGCGGGCAATGTGCTGTTCGCGCTGGCAATCCCGGCCATGTGCTGCTCCGTGGCGGGCGGCTGGCTGGGCGCGAAGCTGGCCCTGGGTAAGGGCGCGAGCTTCATCCGCTGGGTGATGCTGGCCGTGCTGGCCCTGCTGACTGTCAAGCTGGCGGTGGACTGGCTGGGATGATTATACCCATTCACTGACTTGCCGGGTGTGTTGGGGTCGGCAGAGTCCCGACGAAAAATCGCCCCTGACGACATGTGCGTCAGGGGCGTGAGCATTTTTGCGCAGGAGAGCCTGCGACCCGCAGCGCCCCGAAGGGGCTGAGTCCGAGCGATCCGAAGGACTCGCCGGACGAAACCCGCGACCGAGCGGAGCGACAGGCGCGGGGCGATCAGCAAAAATGGTTTCCTTGCGGATTTTGCGGCCGGATGCCTTCAGGCGTCAAGCAAAATCTGTCAAAGGGGTGGCAATGGCGGGGGAAGCAGGTCCCCCGCCATAATTCCTACACGTGCAAACTGTAGTTCGGCGCTTCCTTGGTGATGCTGATGTCGTGGGGATGGCTCTCCACCAAACCGGCGCTGGTGATGCGGATGAACTCGCCGCGGGTGCGCAGCGCCTGGATGCTCTCGGTGCCGCAGTAGCCCATGCTCGCCCGCAGGCCGCCGATCAGCTGGAACACGGTATCGGCCAGGGGGCCCTTGAAGGGCACGCGGCCCTCGACGCCCTCGGGCACCAGCTTCTTCTGGCCCTCCTGGAAGTAGCGATCCTTGCTGCCCTCGGCCATGGCGGCCAGGCTGCCCATGCCGCGATACACCTTGTAGGAACGGCCCTGGTAGATCTCGGTATCGCCGGGGGCCTCCTCAGTGCCGGCAAACAGGCTGCCCATCATGACCGCCGTCGCGCCCGCGGCGATGGCCTTGGGGATGTCGCCGGAGTACTTGATGCCGCCGTCGGCGATGATGGTCTTGCCGTACTTGTCGGCCACCTCGGCGCAATCCATGATGGCGGTGATCTGCGGCACGCCGATGCCGGCCACCACGCGGGTGGTGCAGATGCTGCCCGGGCCGATGCCCACCTTGATCACGTCCGCGCCGGCCTTGATCAGGTCCTCGGCGGCGGGGCCGGTGGCCACGTTGCCGGCGATCAGCTCCAGGTCGGGATAGGCGGCGCGGATCTTCTCCACCATCTTCAGCACGCCCTCGGAATGGCCGTGGGCGGTGTCCAGGCCGATCACATCCACGTTGGAGGCCACCAGCGCGGCCACGCGCTCCATGGTGTCGGCGGTGACGCCCACCGCCGCGCCGCACAGCAGGCGGCCCCGGGCGTCGCGGGCAGAGTTGGGATACTTGGCGCTCTTCTGGATGTCCTTGATGGTGATCAGGCCGCGCAGCATGAAGTTCTCGTCCACTATGGGCAGCTTCTCGATGCGGTGCCTGGCCAGGATGGCCTTGGCGTCCTCCAGCGTGGTGCCCACGGGCGCGGTGACCAGGTTCTCGTGGGTCATCACGTTGCGGATGGGCTGGTCGAAATCGGTCTCAAACCGCAGGTCGCGGTTGGTGAGTATGCCCACCAGCCTGCCATTCTCGGTGATCGGCACGCCGGAGATGCGGTATTTGCGCATCAGCGCCTCGGCATCGGAGACCTTGTGCTCCGGGGACAGGAAGAAGGGATCGGTGATCACGCCGTTTTCGGAGCGCTTCACCTTGTCCACCTGGCCGGCCTGCTCCTCAATGGTCATGTTCTTATGAATGATGCCCAGGCCGCCTTCGCGCGCCATCGCAATCGCCATGTTGTAATCGGTTACGGTGTCCATCGCGGCACTGAGCATCGGGATATTCAGTTTGATTCTGGGGGTCAGTTGAACGCTGAGATCCACTTCCCGGGGGAGTACGCTGCTGCGCTGGGGAACCAGCAGCACATCGTCAAAAGTCAAACCTTCTCGAATGATCGCCAATATCCTCACCCTTTCCCATATATTTATTGTTTCGAAATTATATCAGTCCTTCGACAAGATCATTAGGGGTTTCGGGTTAAGATTGCGACAATTACAGGAATTGTACCAAATCCTTACACCTGCCGCACCAGCACCGCGAACAGCCAGAACGCCCCGGCGCAGATCAGCGCCATCACCGCGGTCAGCAGCAGCCCGACCACCCTGGACACGCGCTGGCCCGCGCCCTGCGCGCCGGCGGCCTCCGCCTCGAAGGCGCGATAGAGCTGGGCGGGGTGGGGCGTGCCGGGGCCGCGCCGGGCCAGCAGCCGCTTGGCCTGCCGCGCGATCAGCGATTCCGCCCTGGAGCGCTCCGCGCCGCTCAGCCTGCGGCGGCAGCGGGCTTCGAACCGGCGCAGCTCCGACCGCGCCTGGCCCTGTGAAAGCTCCGTCAGCTGGGCGATGGAGCGCGTCGAAAGCCCGCAGCCGTGCCGCAGCATCACCAGGCGCTGGATGGCCGTCTTTTCCCGGCCCAGCTGGTCGAGCACCGGGTCCTCGGCGTCGGCGCGGCCGATGCCGGGCCAGGTGAATTCCGCGGCGATGCCCTCGTCGGACAGGGCCGCGGCGAAGGCCTCGGCGCGCAGCGCGGCACGAAGGCGCTCCCGAAAGCCCATTCCCGCGGCCACGCCCTGCTGCCATACGTCCAGTATGGCGCTGTTCAGGGCGTATTCCGCCATGTCGTAGTTGCCGCACATCACATAGGCGGCGTTGAACAGCTCGGTGCACATCGGCTCCACGGCCTTGAACCAGCCGCGCAGCGCGTCGGGGGTTTGGTGCTGCATCTCAGGCTCCTTCATATCGTCACTTGCGCCGCTGTAAAAGCACCTGACCGGCGGCGGCGCCTACCAGTGAAAACAGCGCGGTCAGAAGCGCGGGCCCCGCGGGCGGGGAATAGCCCCACAGCAGGAAGTTGGCCGCGTACAGGCAGGGGGCCGGGGCGAGCCAGGCCTGGTAGTTGTTCAACCCGCGCAGCACGGCACGGCAGGCGCTCAGCAGCCCCGCCGCGGGCATAAAGCCCCACAGCATTATGCCGTGCGCGACCGCGCCGAGGCCCTGGGAAAGCGCCGCGAGCAGGCCCGCGGCCAGTATTTCGGCCACCTGGATGATCCAGGCCTTCAACCACCTGTGCTTCATGTGCCGACCTCCAAAGTCTATGCCTATTATATCCCGGGGCGGGAGGCTGGTCAAGGGGAGCGCGCCGCAAACTTTTTTTGTGGTTGAAACCACTAATGTTCAATTTATCATAACCATAAGTGTGGATTATCCCTTGACAGCCTGGGTACACTGAAAGTAGTAAACCTACAATGGAGGGCAGAAGCTTGGATTACAGGAAACTGGGCACGCGGGTGCGCCAGCAGCGCGAGCTGAACGAGTGGACCCAGGCCGAGCTGGCCAGGCGCGTGGGCGTATCCAGCTCGTTCATCGGTCACATCGAACGGGGCGAAAAGAAGGCCAGTGTGGAAACGGTGGTGGCGCTGTGCAACGCGATGGAGATCTCGCCGTCGGTGCTGCTGCAGGATTCGCTCACCGATGCCGTGATGCGAAGTCAGCTGTCCTATGCCGAGGAGAACCGGGACCTGATGGACGGCCTGGTGCACCTTCTGCGCGAGCATTCCCGGAGAACTGAGTACAGATAATGCCGCATCGCCTGTTTTTGGCCGCGAAAGGGGCCGTATTTGCCTTGACGTTTCGCCATCTATAAGTTATAATAATACTGTAGAGACATGATAAACTGTTATCACACAAAGGGCGGAGGTAAATACTATGTTCTCATCCAGACTGCAAAACGGGCAGACCGATAATCTGGCGCGGGCATTCCTGGCGTTGAACGACATGGAGGACTGCTATCGCCTGTTTGAGGATCTGTTTACCATCCGGGAGATCCAGGATCTCTCCCAGCGGCTGGAGGTCGCCCAGCTGCTGAAAAGTCAGGCGACCTATACCGAAATCGTGGAAAAGACCGGCGTATCCACCGCCACCATCGGCCGGGTGAACCGTGCACTGAACTATGGCGCGGGCGGCTATCAGCGGGTGCTGGAGAAGCTGGACCAGGGGAACGCAGAGGAATGATCGATTTAAACGCACTGAATCCGCAGCAGCGTGCCGCCGTCGAGCAGACGGAAGGCCCGCTGCTTGTTTTGGCTGGGGCCGGCAGCGGCAAGACCCGCGTGCTCACCTATCGCGTGGCGTACCTGATGGAAAAGGGCGTCGCGCCCTGGCACATACTGGCTATCACCTTTACCAACAAGGCCGCGCGGGAGATGGCGGACCGCGTGCACCGGCTGGCGGGCGAGGCGTCGGAGGACGCCTGGATCTCCACCTTCCACAGCTGCTGTGCCAGGATCCTGCGCCGGGACATCGAAAAGCTGGGCTACAAGCGCCAGTTCGCCATCTATGACGAGGACGACCGCACCTCGGTGATCAAGGCCGTGGCGAAGGAGCTGCAGCTTTCCGACAAGGAATTCCCGCCCAAGCAGATCAAGGC
>CACYWI010000077.1 GCA_902778045.1 uncultured Eubacteriales bacterium | reverse complement strand
GTCCGGAGCCACTTTTCCTATTGCCTATTCCCTTCTTGACGAATCCTGTCAAAAGTGCGATACTGTACAAAACGGATAAAGGCGGGTGGTCGCGGTGAAAAAGGCGCTGTTGGCGATGGTTCTGCTATGCGCGGTGCTGCTGTCGGGCTGCGGCGGCGGGGAGAGGAACGCCGCGAATCCCTCGGTGGCGCATCGGCAACACCGCCAGCATGGAGCAGGCGGCGAAGGACTGGGGCTTTGGCCTGATGCTGGACAACGCGAACCAGCGCCAGGACAAGCAGATCGCCGCGATCCGCTCGTTTATCTCCTACCGGGTGGATGTGATCGTGTTCTCGCCCATCGTGGAGGCAGGCTGGGACAACGTGCTGAACGAGGCCCGGGAGGCGGGCGTGCCTGTGATCCTGATGGACCGGATGATCGACGCCGTGGACGACACGCTGTACACCGCCTACATCGGCGCGGACTTCCTGGCCGAGGGCCGCAGGGCGGGGGAATACCTGATCCGCAAGGCCGACGCCATGGGGGCGGAGCACCTGAACATCGTGGAGATCACCGGCACCGAGGATTCCACGCCCATGCGCGATCGCCAGAAGGGCTTTACCCAGGCCATCGAGGGCGACGGGCGCTTCACCGTGCTGGAGCGGGTGTCCGGCGACTTCCTGCGCTCCAAGGGCGAGGAGTGCATGCGCTACCTGCTGGACAAGTACGGCCCGGAGGGCATCGACGTGGTGTACTCCCACAACGACGAGATGACCCTTGGCGCGCTGAAGGTGCTGGACGGGCAGGGGCTGCGCCCCGGGAAGGACGTGGTGATCATCTCGGTGGATGGCCAGCAGGAGGCCATCGACGCGCTGAAGGCGGGCCGCATCAATTGCATCGCGGAGTGCACCCCACACTTGGGCCAGGACGTGATGGCCATGGTGGACGCGCTGAGCAAGGGCGAACAGATCCCCAAGATCAACCATCCCCAGGAGACCGTGTTCACCGAGTTCGACGATTTGAGCGAGCTTCCGCCGAGGGGATACTGACTCAAATTGGGAATTGGGAATTGAGAATGCCTGACAGCATTGTCCGATTCCCATTTCCCATTGTCCATTGATGCCGAAGGGGGGTGGGGGCGATGAAGCGAAGTGTCAGGCGCACCAGCATCATCGGGCGGCTGGGGCACTCCACGCGGACCACGGCGATCATGCTGCTGATCCCGGCGCTGGCCAGCCTTGCGATGATGTTTCTGACCACGGTGCAGTACCAGAGGGCCATGTCCCGAATGGAGACGGCGGCGGGCCTAAAGCCCATCGTGGGCACACAGCTGCCTGAGCAGCTGTTCTCCGTGGCGGCGGGCCGGCTGGAGTATGACGACAGCGGCGCGGACGACCTGCTGGGCTCTGTGAACGAGACGCTGGACCGGCTGCTGGAGGATGCCTCCACTGCCGGCACGCTGGAGCTGACGGTGGCCCGGCGCACGATGGACACGCTGGCGAGCTACCTGGGCCGACTGCGGGACGGCATGGCCGCCGGCGCGCCGGTGGGCGACATGGAGAGGATCGTGGACGAGGTCCGTGACGTGGGCGACCTGATCACCGATATGCTGGACGACTTCATCTCCGTGGAGCTGGACAACGCGGTGCGCGCCGCCGCGGACATCCGGCGGGCGGTGTGGCTGAGCGGCATCGTGGAGGCCCTGCTGTTGATGGTGGCGTTGGTGCGGGCGGCCTCGGTGTCCACGAACCTGGCCAACACCATCCGCATGTCCATCATGCAGGCCACCCAGATCAACGTGATGGCCAACCGGCTGGAGAGCCTGATCGAGCGCAGCCGCCTGGAGCAGGAGAACCTGGCCAAGTCGGAGCTGCGGCTGCTGCAGGCCCAGATCAACCCCCACTTCCTGTACAACACGCTGGACGCCATCATCTGGCAGGCCCAGTCCGGCAAGAGCGAGGAGGTCATTCACCTGACCCGCGCGCTCAGCGACTTCTTCCGCATTTCACTGTCCTCCGGCGCGGACTGGATCCCGCTGGAGAAGGAGGCGCTGCACCTGTCCGGCTATCTGAGCATCCAGAAGACCCGCTACCGCGACATACTGAACTACGAGATCGATATCCCCGAGGCGCTGATGGGCGGCTACATCGTAAAGATGCTGCTGCAGCCCCTGGTGGAGAACGCGCTGTACCACGGCATCAAATCGAAGCGGGGCGGCGGCATGATCCGCGTCAGTGCCCGGGCCGAGGGCGCGGGGGTGCGCTTTACCGTGGCCGATACCGGTAAGGGCATGGCCCCGGAGGAGCTGGAGGGCGTGGTCGCCAGCCTGCGCAGCGCGCCGGCCGCGCTGACCAGCCTGGCCCCCGTCGAGGGGGGCAGCTTCGGCCTGCGCAACGTAGACATGCGCATCCGGCTGTACTATCGCCAGCCCCGGGGGCTGGAGATCGAAAGCGGCCCGACGGGCACCGTGGTGTCCTTCTGCGTGCCGCTGAAATCGAGGGAGGAGATCGCCGATGATGAAGGTATTTCTGGTTGACGACGAGATCGCCATTCGGGAGAACCTGCGCAATTCGTTCCCCTGGGAGGCGCATGGCTTTCAGCTGGTGGGCGAGGCCCCGGACGGCGAGATGGCCCTGCCCATGATCCGCGATTTGAACCCGGACATCCTGCTGACGGACATCCGCATGCCCTTCATGGACGGCATGCAGCTGTGCGCCGAGGTGAAGCGGATACTGCCCTGGGTGGGCGTGGTGATCCTCTCCGGCTACGACGACTTTTCCTACGCCCAGAAGGCCATCTCCCTGGGCGTGCGGGAGTACCTGCTGAAGCCCATCACCGCCGACGAGCTGGGCGGCGCGCTGAACCGCGTGGCCGGGCAGATCGCCGAGGAGCGCCGCGCCCAGGAGAGCATGGCCACCCTGCGCCGGGACATGGCCACCGGCAACCAGTTTTTGCGTGAAAAGCTGCTGGCCTCGCTGTTCACCGAGGAGGGGGACCGCTTTGAGGACGAGCAGTTGATGCGGCAGATGCGCTCCATGGGCGTGAACCTGGCCGCGGCCTGCTATGTGGTGATCGACATCGCCTTCCCGCTGAAGGACGAGGCCCGGGCCAGGGCCAGGGCGGCGCTGTCCTCCTTGGCGGAGGCCAGCGGCGGCAGCGTGTTCACCTGCGGCATGGCCCACGGGGCCCGGGCGCTGGTGCTGGGCGACAACGAGGCGGACGCCGAGGAGCGGGCCTATTCCTTCGCCGCCTCCGCGGCCCACCTGCCCCAGCTGGAAAGCTGCGGGGAGTTGATGCTGTCCATCGGCGAGACGGTGACGGACTACTACGACATCCGCCGTTCGATGCAGTCGGCCCGCCATGTGCGCCACGCCGCCGCAGGCAAGGCCGCGGGACGGCGCATCATCGGCGTGGGCGAGCTGGAGGACGAGACCACCGTGCTGGACAGCCTGGAGCTCTCGCCCCTGTACGAGCGGCTGCAGTACGCCCCCGCGGAGGAGATTGACGCCATACTGGCCGAATATGCCGGGGCCCTGGGCCGCGGCGAGGAGGCGCGGGAGCTGACCATGGGCTACCTACGCGTGGCGGCGGTGATCGCGGCCCGGCACATCGTGGCCGACGCCGGGCTGGATCCCCAGCGGGCGCTGGACGAGGGGCTTATCGCCGAGGCGCTGCAGCCCGGGGGTGGGGAGGGCTTCGAGGCCGTGCGTTCGCTGCTGGCCGCGGCCATCGACTGCCGGGACCGCAGCGGCAAGGGCCTGGGCCAGACCCCCGTGAGGCGCGCCCGCGTGTACCTCAGCCAGCGCTATGCCGATCCGAACCTGATGCTGCAGGACGTGGCGGGCGAGGTGGGCATGTCCCAGAGCCACTTTTCCACCGTGTTCGCCCAGGAGACGGGCCTCACCTTCACCCAGTACCTGACGGCGCTGCGCATCGGCAAGGCCAAGGAGCTGCTGTCCGCCACGGCCATGCGCAGCTCGGAGATCGCCTTCGCCGTAGGCTACAACGACGCCCACTACTTCAGCTACCTGTTCAAGAAGCAGACCGGCCTGACCCCCAGCGAATACCGGAAATCGAATAAAAACGAACAGGAATCGAATGAAAACGAAAACTTATAGTTATGGCGCACGGAAAAGACCGAAGGAAATTCAACCGACTTCCAAAGCGATTGCATTTTCTTAACGCGTCGGGCGTGGTATAATCCAGTTGTAATCGGCGAAAAGCCGATAATAACGAATGGAGGCTATCACAATGAAGAAGATTCTCGTGCTGACTCTCGCTCTGATCATGGCTCTGAGCTGCTTTACCGCTCTGGCCGAAGGCATCAAGGTGGGCATCATCAACCTGGACCCCTCCGAGTCCGGCTATCGCCAGGCCAACGTCAAGAACCTGACCGATACCTTCACCGCGGAGAACGGCTATGACGCCACCTTCGTCACCGCCCCCACCGCCGACAAGCAGCTGGAAGCCGCGAACGGCTTCATCACCGATGGCGTGCAGTACATCCTGGTTTCCGCCGCTGAGACCACCGGCTGGGACGAGGTCCTGGAGGCCGCCAACGAGGCCGGCATCAAGGTGTTCCTGTTCGACCGCATGATCGACTGCGATCCCTCCCTGTACACCGCTGCCGTGGTTTCCGACATGCGCCAGGAAGGCGAGACCGCCGTGGCTTGGCTGGAGAGCCTGGGCCTCGAGGAGTACAACATCCTGCACATCCAGGGCCAGCTGGGCTCTGCCGCGCAGGTCGGCCGCTCCGATCCCCTGACCGAGAAGTGCGAAGCTGAAGAGAACTGGACCATCGTCCGCGAAGGCACCGGCGGCGACAGCTGGGATCCCAACGAGGCCCGCAAGATCGCCGAGGCGGCCATCAACGCCGGCGAGTCCTTCAACATCGTGTACGCTGAGAACGACGGCATGGCTGACGGCGTCGTGCAGGCGCTGGATGCCGCCGGCATCACCCACGGCGTGAACGGCGACGTGATCATCATGGGCTTCGACTGCAACAAGTGGGCGCTGGAGAAGCTGCTGGCCGGCGAGTGGAACTATGACGGCCAGTGCTCCCCCTTCCAGGCCGAGGTCATCGACGGCATGATCAAGACCCTGGAGGCCGGCGGCGAGATCGAGGGCCTGAACGAGCTGAACCAGATCATCAGCGTTGAGAAGGGCTTCGACGCCACCACCATCACCCAGGAGGATATCGACAACTACGGCCTGTAATTCACGGCACAGTTGACCAGGCGCGGTATGAACGAACGGTAATGCGCGCGTTCATACCGCGCTTTCTTGAACCGCTCTGTCCCGTTTGCTGGGGAAATCGGATGGCGCGACGCAGCCCCCGATTTCCCGAGCAGACCGAACAGATTCCCTACAACAATTCATGACCGGGAAGGAGCAATCCCAGATGCAAAACGACGCGGTTTTGACCATGCGCGGGATCATCAAGCAGTTTCCGGGCACGCTGGCGCTGAACAAGGTGGATTTCACGCTGCGCAAGGGCGAGATCCATGCGCTGATGGGCGAGAACGGCGCGGGCAAATCCACGCTGATCAAGGTGCTGACGGGCGTCTATGAAAAGGACGCCGGCAGCATTTGGGTCGCCGGCAACGAGGGCGAGGCGCACATCCATTCGCCCCAGGACGCCCAGAACATCGGCATCAGTACCGTGTATCAGGAGATCACCCTGTGTCCCAACCTGACGGTAGCGGAGAACATGTTCATCGGCCGTACGGACGGGGAGATCGTCCACTGGAAGGACTATGAGCGGCGGGCCACCGAGATCCTGAACAACCTGGGCATCCCGGCCCGGGCTAAGCAGGAGCTTTCCCACTGCTCGCTGGCCGTGCAGCAGATGGTGGCCATCGCCCGCGCGGTGGACATGAAGTGCAAGGCGCTGATCCTGGACGAGCCCACCTCGTCGCTGGACGACAAGGAGGTCGCGATGCTGTTCAAGCTGATGCGCGACCTGAAGAGCCGGGGCGTGGGCATCATATTCGTCACCCACTTCCTGGAGCAGGTCTACGAGGTCTCGGACCGCATCACCGTGCTGCGCAACGGCGAGCTGGTGGGCGAGTACGCCGTGGAGGACCTTCCCCAGGTGGAGCTGGTGGCCAAGATGATGGGCAAGGACCTGAACGACCTGGCCGACTTCGAGCAGGTCGGCGAGAAGAGCCAGGGCTCGGGCGAGACGGTGTACGAGGCCCAGGGCCTCTCCAGCAGCGAGAGCCGCCCCTTCGATTTCAACATCCGTCGGGGCGAGGTCAACGGCTTTACCGGCCTGCTGGGCTCCGGCCGCAGCGAGAGCGTGCGCGCCATATTCGGCGCGGACCGCGTCACCGGCGGCAAGGTGCGCGTGAAGGGCAAGGACGTGAAGATCACCAATCCCCACGAGGCCATGAAGAACGGTATCGGCTATCTGCCCGAGGACCGCAAGCGCGACGGCATCATCGCGGACCTCTCCGTGCGGGAGAACATCATACTGGCCCTGCAGGTGATGAAGGGCTTCTTCCACCCGATGTCCAAGGCACAGATGAAGGCGTTCGCCGACGAGTACATCAAGGCGCTGCAGATCAAGACGGCCTCCCAGGATACGCCGATCAAGTCGCTTTCCGGCGGCAACCAGCAGAAGGTGATACTGGCCCGCTGGCTGCTGACCCACCCGGACTACCTGATCCTGGACGAGCCCACCCGCGGCATCGATGTGGGCACGAAGCTGGAGATCCAGAAGCTGGTGCTGAAGCTGGCGGAGGAGAACATGAGCGTCACGTTCATCTCCTCGGAGATCGAAGAGATGCTGCGCACCTGCTCCCGGCTGATCGTCATGCGCGACCGCAAGATCGTGGGCGAGCTGACCGGCGACCAGCTGACGCAGGGCTATGTGATGAAGACCATCGCGGGAGGTGAACAGTAACCATGACCAATCAGAAGAAATGGGTGGCGTCCCTCAGCCAGCTGCTGATCCCGCTGGTCGCGCTGGGACTGCTGCTGCTGTTCAACCTGTTCCGGGATCCCGGCTTCTTCAGCATCCAGGTCGCCGTGAACAACAGCGGCAACCGGGTGCTGACCGGCAACCTGATCAGCATCATCGACAGCGCCAGCGAGCTGGCCATCATCGCCATGGGCATGACGCTGGTGACGGCGGCCTGCGGCGGACAGGATATCTCCGTGGGCGCCGTGGGCGCGATCTCCGGCGCGGTGCTGGTCAAGGTGCTGCAGGCCTTCGGCGGCATCACCCTGGGCACGATACTGGTGGCCCTGGTGGTGGCCTGCCTGGCCACGATCTGCTTCAAGCTGTTCAACGGCACGCTGGTGGCCGTGTTCAAGATCCAGCCGATGATCGCCACGCTGATCCTGTACAGCTGCGGCCGCAGCATCGCCTACTGGATCAACGGCGACGCCACGCCCCAGCTGTCGAGCCCCGTGGTCAGCGCCATCGGCATGACCATTCCGGGCATACCGATCCCCACGCCCATCTTTCTGGTGCTGCTGGTGGGCCTGCTGCTGGCGCTGGTGTTCCGGTTTACCAACATCAGCCTGTACACCCAGTCCGTGGGCATCAACCAGGGCGCGGCCCGGCTGAACGGCATCAACCCCGTGGTGATCAAGCTGCTCAGCTTCGTGCTGCTGGGCGTGTGCGTGTCCGTGGCCAGCCTGATCGGCGTGTGCCGCCTGGGCCAGCTGAACCACAAGACCCTGCTGGTGGACATCGAAATGGACGCCATACTGGCGGTAGCCATCGGCGGCAACAACCTGGGCGGCGGCAAGTTCAAGCTGTCGGGCAGCATACTGGGCGCCTACATCATCCAGATGCTGACCACCACGCTGTACGCCATGAAGGTGAGCCCCGTGAACGTGAAGGCCTACAAGGCCATCGTGATCATCGTGATCGTCGTGGCCGGCTCGCCCGTGGTGAAGGAAAAGCTGACCCAGCTGTGGAAGAGGCTGCGCGGCGGCACGGCAGGCGCGCGGAAGGAGGTGGGCTGACATGACGGATAAGCTGAACGCGACCAGGCGGCGCGAGCCCCTCACCGACGCCCAGCTGCTGATGACCATATCCATCGGCATCTTCGTGGCGATGTATGCCCTGGCCATGATCTTCATGGGCGGCGGCTTTCTGAAGGTTCAGCAGATCTTCGACCTGCTCAACGACAACGCGGCCCTGATCATCGTGTCCTGCAGCCTGACCATCGTGATGATCGGCGGCGGCATCAACATCAGCGTGGGCGGCGTGATCGGCTTCACGGTCATGGCCTGCGCCATCTTCCTGAACAACAACGCCGAGGGCAGCGGGTTCCTCAGCATCACCCTCACAGTGCTGCTGGCGCTGGGCATCGGCCTGGGCTTCGGCCTGCTGGAGGGCTTCCTGGTCAGCTACCTGGAGATCCAGCCCTTCATCGTCACGCTGGCGGGCATGTTCCTGGCCCGCGGCCTGACCACGATCCTGTCGGTCAACCCGGTGAAGGTGGCCCATGAAGGCTTCCAGGAGCTGGTGAAGGCCAAGATCAAGATCCCGTGGCTGGGCTACACGGCCCAGAACGGCAACCTGATCCCCGCGAAGCTGGAGATCGGCGCGGTGGTAGCGCTGTGCGTGGTGCTGCTGATCTACCTGATGCTGCGCTATGTGCGCTTCGGCCGCAACATCTACGCCCTGGGCGGCAACCGACAGAGCGCCCTGATGCTGGGCATCAACGTGAAGCGCACCTGCTTCTGGAGCTACGTGCTCAGCGGCCTGCTCAGCGGCCTGGCCGGCTTTGTGTTCCTGATGCACAAGCCCGCCGGCAACGCCAGCGTGGCCATGCGCAGCGAGATGGACGCCATCGCCGCCTCCATCATCGGCGGCACGCTGCTCACCGGCGGCGTGGGCAACGTGGTCGGCACGCTGTTCGGCGTGATGATCCTGGCCACGATCCAGAAGATCATCGCCCTCAGCCCGCTGAACGCCTCCTGGTGGCAGGAGATGGCCAGCGGCGCGATGCTCGGCTTCTTCATCATCCTGCAGAGCGTGGTGCTGTCGCACCGGGGCAAGGGAAAGAAATAGGCAACAAGGACACCGAGCGCCCGGAAAACAGTCCGGTGGATTGTTTTCAGCAAGGTGGGGTCGGTAGACCCAGGCAATAGGGAGCAGGGAGTTGGGGCGGCATGCCCTGCTCCCTTTTCCGGTTGAAAGGAGACGGAGCATGGAAGCGAAGGCTTTGATCGGATTTTTGCGCGTGATGGCGCGGCTGAAGGACGCGCCGCGGCACTGCTGGACCCCCGGCGGGCGGCGGGAGAGCGTGGCGGAGCACAGCTGGCGGGTTTCACTGATGGCGATGCTGATGAAGGACGAATTTCCTGGCGTGGACATCGACAAGGTGGTGCGCATGTGCCTGGTGCACGACATCGGCGAGGCCATCACCGGCGATATCCCCACCTTTCTGAAGACCGACGCCGACCGCGCGGTGGAGGGGAAGGAGGTGGACGCCCTGATCGGCGGCCTGCCGGAGCCCTGGCCCGAGGACCTAGGCGCGCTGTTTGCCGAGATGGACGCCCTGCAGACCCCGGAGGCGAAGCTGTACAAGGCCCTTGACCGCATGGAGGCCATCCAGAGCCACAACGAATCCGGCGCGGACAGCTGGCTGCCGTTGGAGTACGAGCTGAACCTGACCTATGGCGAAAGGGAGGCCGCCTTCAGCCCCTACCTTTCCGCCCTCCGCGCCGAAATGCGCCGGGAGACGGAAGCCATCATCGACGACGCGAAGCAAAGGGGCATCGCGCCGGAGGGATGAAACAACTTAAAACCTGCCATGTTCCAGGAAGCTGAAAGATCCTTCGCTGCGCTCAGGATGACACGGTTACGTGTCGCTGTCATCCTGAGCGTCAGCGAAGGATCTTCTTTGTCGTGTGAAGACAGGTGTTACAGCGCTAGGGTGTGTTTCTAAATGCTGAGTGGATTTGACTGCATTTCAAGGCGGTTTTCCGCAGGTTTACTGGCGGTAAATCAAGGGAAACCAACGCAGAAATGCAGTCAAAGACGCCGAAAATGCCCTTCAGGCATTTTAGAAACACGCCCTAATCCCTGTGTCCGCTTACCCATGCTATTCCAGCCTCTCCCGCGTCGCGTCGATGGTCTGCTTCACCGCCTCGGGTGCGGGACCGCCGGGGATGTTGCGCTGGCCAACGCAGGTTAATAAATCGATGGCCTCGTACACGTCCTCGTCGAACACCAGGCTGAACTGGCGGTACTCGGCCAGGGGCAGGGCCTCCAGCGTGGTGCCGCGGTCGATGCAGTACTTCACCAGGCGGCCCACCACGCCGTAGGCGTCGCGGAAGGGCACGCCCTTGCGCACCATGTAGTCGGCGCAATCGGTGGCGTTGATGAAGCCCGCGGCGGCGGCCTGCTTCATGGCCTCCGGGTGGAACACGGCGGTGCGCAGCATCGGCGCGAGCACCGACAGGCTGAGGTCGGCGGTATCGATGGCGTCGAACAGCGCCTCCTTGTCCTCCTGCATGTCCTTGTTGTAGGCCAGGGGCAGCGCTTTCATGACAGTCAGCAGCGCCATCAGATCGCCGTACACCCGGCCCGTCTTGCCGCGCACCAGCTCGGTGATGTCCGGGTTCTTCTTCTGGGGCATGATGGAGGAGCCGGTGGAGAAGCTGTCCGACAGCGTGACGAACCGGAACTCCCAGCTGCACCACAGGCAGATCTCCTCGCTGAAGCGGGACAGGTGCATCATCATGATCGAAAGGTCCGCCAGCAGCTCCGCCGCGAAATCCCGGTCGGAAACGCCGTCCAGGCTGTTCAGGCTGATGCCCGCAAATCCCAGCTGCTCGGCCACGTATTCCCGGTCCAGCGGATAGGTGGTGCCCGCCAGCGCGCCGCTGCCCAGGGGCAGCACCAGCGTGCGCTTCTTGCAGTCGGCCAGGCGGTCGATGTCCCGCAGCAGCATCTGGGCGTAGGCCATCAGCCAGTGGGCCAGTGTGATGGGCTGGGCCCGCTGCAGGTGGGTGTAGCCGGGCATCACCGTCTGAAGGTGCTTCTCCGCCACCTCGCACAGGGCCGCGACGAAGTCCTTCGCCAGCGCGGTCAGCCGGTCGATCTCGTCCGCCAGGAACATGCGGATGTCCAGCGCCACCTGGTCGTTGCGGCTGCGGGCGGTGTGCAGGCGCTTGCCCGCGTCGCCGATGCGCTCTGTCAGCGTGGCCTCCACAAAGGTGTGGATGTCCTCGCAGGTCATGTCGATCTCCAGCGTCCCCGCCTCGATGTCCGCCAGTATGCCCTTCAGCCCCGCCACGATGGCCGCGGCGTCGTCCATCGGGATGATGCCCTGCTTGCCCAGCATCCGCGCGTGGGCAATGCTGCCGGTGATGTCCTGCTTGTACATGCGGCTGTCAAAGCCGATGGAGTTGTTGATGGCGCTCAGCCTTTCGTCCACGTCGCCGCCCGCGCGGCCCGCCCATAGCTTCATATCGATTCGCTCCTTTTGGAGATTTTATTTGTGGCTTTCCTTCCCTGAAACAGATTCACGATGGAAAGGGCGATGATGCCCAGGAATATGGCCGCGCTGGATATGGCGGTCAGCGTCAGCATGGATCGCCCGCCGTCCCCGGAGTTGACCATGATCAGCGTGTTCTGCAGCGTGAGCACGGATACCAGCGCGTCGATCAGGCTGATGGTCCGCAGCTGGCGTACCAGCAGGTCCGGGCTCCTCCCGCAGCGGTGAAAGTTGATCATGGCCGCGGTGATCTTCCACGTGGCGTAGGCCGCCGTGGCGATGGCGGGGATCAGGCCGATGCCCACCGGGCGGCGCAGCAGTACCATCAGCGAGATGGGGACCACCAGCGCAAGGTTCAATCCCACCAGCGCCGCGGCGGAGACGGCGAAGGCCCTGCGCTGGGCGCGCCGCGACTGTGCCGGCGACAGCGTGCGCCGCCTGCGCTCGGCCAGCAGCAGATAGCCCCGCAGGCCCGTCAGCAGCAGGTAGTACACGCAGATGGTGCCGTTCCATACCGAGCGCGCGGCCAGCCCCAGATAGCCGTTGTATAGCGCGAACAGCGCCGTGGCGGCCAGGGAAAGGGCCGCGCTGCCCAGGGTGCGGAAGCCGTAGTCCCGCCGCCAGCGCCGGTAAAGGTCTCTCAGATTCTGCGACATGGCCTCAGCGCGCAATGGCGAAGACCACATCGGCGACGTACAGCGCCACCATCAGCGCGCCTTCCCAGCGGTCCAGCCTGCGCCGGGTGTACAGGAACAGGTAGCACACCAGGCTGACTACCGTCAATATCACCATGTCGATCACCGAGGCAAGGTTCACCCCGATGGGATGGATCATGGCCGATACGCCAAGCACAAACATCAGGTTCATCAGGTTGCTGCCCACCACGTTGCCCACGGCCATGCCGGTTTCGCCCTTGTGGGCCGCCACCAGCGAGGTCACCAGCTCCGGCAGCGACGTACCCAGGGCCACCACGGTCAGGCCGATCAGCGTCTCGCTCATACCCGCGGCACGGGCGATGGCCTTCGCCGAGACGACCACCGCCTCGCCGCCGGCGACGATCAGCGCCAGTCCGAGAATCAGCTGGAACGCGCACCGGCTGGGCGAGAAGGGCTTGGCGTCGTCCTCCTCCGGCGTGGGGTTGCGTCGGGCCGAGATCACCAGGACGGCCAGGTAGGCGATAAATCCGGCGATCAGCAGCGCCGCCAGGGGCCTGCCGACCAAGCCCGCGGTATCGGCCATTTTCAGGCCCGGCAGCTTGCCCGATAGCAGCGGCAGGCCGCCCACGAAGGCCAGCACCGCCACCGTGGTGACCAGGTTGACCGGGTAGTCCCGCCGCAGCACGGCCTTGTCGGTGGGCACCGGGTGC
This sequence comes from uncultured Eubacteriales bacterium, assembly GCA_902778045.1. Lineage (GTDB taxonomy): Bacteria > Bacillota > Clostridia > Christensenellales > Aristaeellaceae > UBA2862. The sequence continues at coordinate 3,451 of CACYWI010000077.1, read as the reverse complement.
AGCACCGCGCACAGGCCCAGCACGATCAGCAGGTTGAACAGGTTGCTGCCCACCACGTTGCTCAGCGCGATCTCATTGGAGCCCTGCAGCGCCGCGGCGGTGCTCACCGCCAGCTCCGGCATGCTGGTGCTCCGGCATGCTGGTGCCCATGGCCACGATGGTCAGCCCGATGATCAGCCCCGGCACGTGGAATCGCCGTGCCAGCGAAGCGCTGCCCTCCACGAACATATCCGCGCCCTTTACCAGCGCCGCGAAGCCCGCGACCAGCATCAGTATATTCAGAATTACCAATTTGATCGTCTCCCCGGGCGGTCCGTCGACCACCCAATATCATATTCCACATTCAATTATACACGATCGATGGCCGGTCCGCAATCCATGAAAGGTTATATCGGCATGATTCATACTGTGGCGCACAATTGCGACAGGCGAGACACAAATAAAAAGAAATTAGAAAATAAGAATTGTGGTTGCGTTAATACACGTCACATGCTATACTGGCAATGTATGGGAGATACCGCCGCTATAGCTCGAAGACGGATACCGTTCAGGAGGGGAAAAGAATGATTAATTTGAAGCGATGGGTGGCGCTGGCGCTGAGCCTGTGCCTGCTGATGACCGGATTTGCCCTGGCGGAGGGAATTGAGATAACGAATGAAGCCGTGGAAGAAGTGGAATCGACCAACGTTGATGCCGCAACTGATGAGGTCGTCTTTGAGTTGACAGGGCCAGATGAAGGTGCGGTGGAGATCGAGCCGCTGCAGGAGGACGGCCTTGACAGGAACGATGATTCAGCCGCAACGGTAAGCGCTGTGGAAAGCACATACGGTGTCGACCTGCAGTCAGATTACTATGTGTCGTCGGTCAATCCGTTCTATAAAAAGGGTTATAAGGGCGAATGTACCTGGTATTGCTGGGGTCGAGCCTACGAGAAATGCGGTGTAAAGTTGTCCTGGTCCAACGACGGCACCTTCGGCAACGCGAAATACTGGTACAGCAACGCGAAAGCGTGGGCAGAAAACCATGAAGCCAGCTATACCACGGGCACCGAACCCAGGGAGAATTCGATCGCGGTTTCAACTTCGGGGACTTACGGGCACGTCGTATTCATTGAAGAGATAGCCAACGGGAAGGTATATTATTCTGAGTGCAATTATACCGGGCCGGGTGTATACAACGAGGGCGTGAAGGCCCTGAACGCCTTGCCTTACGTGGGTTATATCTATCTGGGCATCCCGGTCACCGCCGCGTACTTCCCGGACGCGGGCTTCCGAAGCTATGTCTCCAAGCATTTTGATACTGATAAAAACGGGTGGCTGTCAGATGCCGAGCGCGACGCGGTGGACCATATCTACATGAACGGTGAGAAGGGAATCAGCGATCTTGCCGGGATAAAGTGCTTTAAGAATCTGTATGAGCTTTACTGCGCGGATTGCGGCCTCACGTCGCTGGATGTCAGCGGGTGCAGAGAATTGACGATTTTGGTTTGTTCCGGCAACAAGCTGAAAACGCTGGACATTTCGGGCACAAGCATCTGGAGATTGCGGTGCTATGACAACAGGCTGAAGAAGCTGGTCTTAAACGAATTGTGCGAGGATCTGTACTGCTACGGAAACAAGCTGTCTGAACTGGATATCAGCAAAAGTGAGGAGCTCGTGGGCCTGAGGGAATGTGTGGAGGAGATGGAAGATGGGAAGAGCAGCCGGAAGGTGTCCTCCAAGGGCGTGATTCGCTATGACAGCGAGCACACGATGGCGACGCTGGCTTTCGACGCCTATACCCGATTGATCATCGACGGCAAAAAGGTGGATGGCTGGAAGAATGTTCCGACCTCCGTAAAATTGAACAAATCCGGCACCGCACAGCTGAAGATGACCGGCACGCTCAAGCTGAAGGCGACCATAGAGCCCAAGCAGGCCGTCCCCATTTTAATCTGGAAATCCTCGAACAAAAAGATTGCCAAGGTATCCGACGGGGGCGTGGTGACGCCGGTGAAGCCCGGAACGGCCACCATCCAGGCTTCGACCTACAATGGCAAGACCGCGAAGGTGAAGGTCAAGGTCGTGGCGGTCAAGCCCACGAAGGTGAAGATCACCAAGGGCTCCAAGGCTACGATGCGGGTGGGCGACAAGCTAAAGCTGAAGGCCAAGCTGTATCCCACCGGCGTGACCAGCAAGCTGACTTGGAAGTCCAGCGACAAGAAGGTGGCCGCGGTATCCAGCAAGGGTGTGGTCACCGCGAAAAAGAAGGGCAAGGCCACGATCACCGTGAAGACCGCTAACGGCAAGAAGGCGAAGATCAAGATCACGGTAAAGGCGAAAAGAGTAGAGTTGGCCGGATATTATGAAGAGGGAGATGTCAGTTCCTTTGCAAAGCGATTCGGCTTCAAGGTTGAAAGCGAAACGACCTTAAGGGAGTTTACGGATCAGGAGAGGAAAGAATGGGCTGGCTATGATATTAACGACTACTACATCAAGCATATGTGGTGTGGAAACAGCAAGGTGCTGGTTGGCGGATATGCCACTGCGGATACTAAAAAAGAGATATCTGGCATTAAGAATACATGTATTGAATATGTAACAGTAAACAGTTCGGATTTTACCTTATTTGGCGTATGGGTGGGAATGGACGTGAATGCTGCCAAGAAAACAGCGCTGGCTCAGCTTAAAAAGCGTTATCCAAATCGCGATGTGTATGTGGATCTGGAAGACGATGGAAACCTGTCAATAGATAATGGGGCTCCCATCGGTCAGTATTACATCAAAAACGGAAAGGTCAGCGGAGCGCATATTTCATTTCCGATGGGGTTCATCTGATAGCATTAAAGAATGCTTGTGATGATCATATGCCTGTGCAAGCTGGCGTCTTATGCAGCCCAGACGGAGAAAGCCGGTGTTGGGCAGCGTGATGGCGGTTGAAGGTGCGCCAGTGTTGGTGCTTTTTCGCGCGGCTGCCGGACGTATTGGAGACGAGCATGGCCGTAACCGCTGCCGAAACGGGGAAGATTTGCCAAAGGCCTCTGTTGAGATGGTCAATATGAATGTTTTCCGGATGTGGTTTTTGGTGTTGGCATGCGCCAAGGATCACGGTCATCGGAAAAGCGACAAGGTCATCTTTGTAGTTATCAGCAACAGGGGAATCCTGGTACGATCTGGCCCTGGTTATCATAAACGGCGCAGCCGGCAATCATCGATTGCCGGCTGTGTTCCTCTATCCGATCAGAGCTTATTCCAGCCCGTTCTTCGCCTTCATCTTGGCGAATACTGCGGTGGGCAGGCCGTACAGGGTGATGAAGCCATCAGCCCAGGTCTGGTCGTACACGTTGTCCTCGTCGAAGGTGGCGATCTCCGGGTCGTACAGGCTGTAGGGAGATGTCATGCCCGCGCCGATGATGTTGCCCTTGTACAGCTTCAGCTTCACGGTGCCGGTGACGGTCTGCTGGGTCTTCTCG
>CACYWI010000076.1 GCA_902778045.1 uncultured Eubacteriales bacterium | reverse complement strand
TGCGTGATCCAGAAGGTGACCCATGCCTCCGTCACGGTGGCGGGGGAATGCGTGGGCAAAATTGAAGACGGCTTCATGGTGCTGGTGGGCGCGGAGAACGGCGATACCGAATCCGACGCCCGCTACTGCGCGGAGAAGATCGCCGGCCTGCGCGTGTTCGAGGACGAAAACGACAAGATGAACCTGAGCCTTGCCGACGTGGGCGGCAGCGTGCTGCTGGTCAGCCAGTTCACCCTGCTGGCCGACGCCCGCCACGGCAGAAGGCCCGATTTCATACAGGCCGCCCGCCCGGAGACGGCCGAGCCCCTGTGCGAGACCGTCAAGGCCCTGATCGAGGCAAAGGGCATCCGCGTGGAGACCGGCCGCTTCCGCACCCACATGGAGGTGGACCTGCTCAACGACGGCCCCGTGACCATACTGCTGGATAGCAGGAAGAGGTTTTAGTGAGGGATTAGGGATTAGGGAATAGGAACTAGGAACTAGGAACTAGGAACTAGGGGAACGAGGGAACAGGGATTAGGGATTAGGGATTAGGAATACCGGCTGCCGCGTCCCAAAGCCTTCCCCTTCAGGGGAAGGTGGCATTTGCCGAACTTGTGAGGCAAATGACGGAAGAGGTCGTTTCCCAGGCGCAAAGGCTGTGTGGTCTGGATGCTGTCGTTGTACCAGGGCCCGCCGGTCGTTTCCCAGGCGCAAAGGCTGTGCCCCCGCTTCCTTTAATTCCCAATTCCCCATTCAAAAGGAGCCACCATGAGTATCAATATCCAAACCGTTCTCTGCGGCATGATCCAGGAGAACTGCTACATCGTCTCCGTCCCGGGGCGGGCGGACTGCGTCGTGATCGATCCCGGCGACGAGTACCCGAAGCTGCGCCAGGCGCTGGCGGGCAGGCGGGTCGCCGCGATCCTGCTGACCCACGGCCACTTCGACCACATCATGGCCGCGGGGGAGCTGGCGGCGGAGCACGGCGCGCCGGTCTATGTCGGGGCGCAGGATGTTGAGATGTTGAACGACGCGCAGATCAACGGCTACGCCCACCTGATGGGCGTCCCCGGGATGGATGGCCCGGCGCTGACCGGCGAGCCCTACGGCGAGGCGCTGTCGGCGGCGGGGCTGGATTTTCGGGTGCTGCCCACGCCGGGCCACTCCAAGGGCTCGGTGTGCCTGTACCTTCAGGACGAGGGCGTGCTGTTCAGCGGCGACACGCTGTTCTGCGCGGGCTTCGGCCGGCTGGACCTGCACGGCGGCAGCGTACAGGACATGGAGCGCTCGCTGCGCGCGCTGTTTACCCTGCCGGGCGAGACCCGGGTGTACCCCGGCCACGGCGAGGCGACCACCATCGGCGCGGAAAGGACCAGGTACCGCCTATGATACGGCTACAAACCGACACGCCGCAGTTCTTCTCCGACCTGGGGGACGTGCTGCGCCTGTTTTACGGCGACGTCAGCGTCAGCATGAGCGACGGCGACGTGCTGTTCGAGCACCGCTTCACCGAGATGGATGGCGTCTGGACCGATACCTGGACCTCCCAGGGCCGGCAGAACGCCCTGTCCCAGCCCGCCTTTCCCGGCACGCCGCTGGAGGTGAAGCGCCTGCGCAAGCGCCAGGTGAAGTCGGCGCTGTACGGCCTGCTGAAGCAGCTGACCGGCATGCACCCGCCCTGGGGCAGCCTGACCGGCATCCGCCCCACCCGCCTGATCTACGAGGCCATGGAGGCGGGGCTGAGCCCAGAGGAGGCCGAGCGGAACGTGATCTCCACCTTCGATGTCACGCCGGACCGGGCGGCCCTGCTTTCGGACATCGTGGACATGCAGCGGGGCATCCGCGAGGCCCCGGCGGACCGCTTCGACCTGTACATCGGCATCCCCTTCTGCCGCACCCGCTGCTCCTACTGCTCCTTCGCCTCCGGCGAGCTGGGCGACGGCAGCCGGGTACAGCCCTATGTGGACGCCCTGCTGCGGGAGATCGCGCTTTCAAAGGCGCTGATGGACGAGGCGGGCATGCGCCTGCGCGCCGGCTACATCGGCGGCGGCACGCCCACCGCCATCCCCTGCGGGGATTTGGAGCGCATACTGGCCGCGGCGCAGGCCGCCTTCCCGGACGCCGTGGAGTGGACCGTGGAGGCCGGACGCCCGGATACCATCGACGAAGAGAAGCTGCAAATGCTGAAGCGCAGGGGCGTGACCCGCATCTCCGTGAATCCCCAGACCTTCAGCGACGACACCCTGCGCCGCGTGGGCCGCGCCCACACCGGGCGGGACACGGTGGACGCCTACCGGCTGGCCCGGTCCATGGGCTTTGACGACATCAACATGGATGTGATCGCCGCCCTGCCCGGCGAGACCGTGGCCGACTTCGCCCACACGCTGGAGGTGGTCGAGGACCTCGCGCCGGACAGCGTCACCGTGCACTCCCTGGCCATCAAGCGCTCCAGCCGCCTGCACGAGCAGCTGGTGGTCGCCGGCGCGGGCTACGGACAGATCGAGGCCGAGGGCGCCGCGGAGATGATCGCCCTGGCCCGACGCCGCCTGACGGCCAGGGGCTGGCGGCCCTACTACCTGTACCGCCAGAAGTACATGGCCGGCAACCTGGAAAACGTGGGCTACGCCAAGCCCGGCAAGGCCTGCCTGTACAACATCGGCAATATGGAGGAGACCGTCAGCGTGCTCGCTCTCGGCGCCGGCGCCATCACCAAGTGGCTGTTCAGCGATCACTCCCTGCGCATCGAGCGCGCCCCCAACGTGCGCAATATCGATGAGTATGTGGCGCGGGTGGAGGAAATGGCGCAGAGGAAGAGGAGCGTTATACTGAAATAGGGAACAGGGATTAGGAACTGGGAACTGGGAACCAGGAACCAGGGACTAGGGGAGCGAGGGAACAGGGAACAGGAATAGTGGCTGCCGCGTTCATAAGCCTTCCCCTTTAGGGGAAGGTGGCCGAGCGCAGCGAGGTCGATAGGGCACCCCACTGCAGTGGGGAAGTGGCACGAAGGGCCGATAGGGCACCCCGGCCAAGGGAACAGGAATAGTGGCTGCCGCGTTCATAAGCCTTCCCCTTTAGGGGAAGGTGGCCGAGCGCAGCGAGGTCGGAAGAGGTCGTTCCCCTGACGAACCGCCCCGTGGAGACGAAATGACGAAAGCGGCCGTTCCCGCGTTCTCCCTGATGACCCACCCCATACAAACCATGTGGAGGATACTCTGAAATGCAATCCCGAAAGAAGGGCTTTTTCAGCTCCTGGAAGCGCATCGCCATCGTGGCGGCGGCGGGGGCGGTGCTGCTGGCGGCGGCGCTGATCCTGATCCTGAAGCTGACCGAGCCCAAGGCGCCCGAGGAGCCCCGGCCCAACCCGGTGGCCACCATCACCATGTCCGACGGTCGGCAGATGCGCTTCGAGCTGTATCCCGACCAGGCCCCGAACACCGTGAACAACTTCATACGGCTCTCCAACTCCGGCTTCTACAACAACCTGCAGTTCTTCCGGATCGTGGCGGGCGTGTTCATACAGGGTGGCGACCCCAACAACAACGGCACCGGCGACCCCGGCTATGCCATACGGGGCGAGTTCGAGGAGAACGGCGTGAACAACACCGTGTCCCACATGCGGGGGGCCATCTCCATGGCGCGGCAGAGCGGCAACGACACCGCCGGCAGCCAGTTCTTCATCATGCAGGGCAGCTATCCCGAATACGACGGGCGCTATGCCGCCTTCGGCATGATCCAGGACGAGCAGAGCCTGGCCGTGCTGGACGCCATCGGCTCCCAGCCCACGGACAGCACCTATCTGCCCCTGACCCGCCAGGTGATCTCCACCATTCGCGTGGAGACCTTCGGCGTGGAGTACCCGGAGCCCGAGACCCTGGACAGAAAGTAGGCGCGCCTGACATGAAGAAGAACAAGGGAACCTGGATCGCCGCGCTGATGTTCCTGCTGATCGGCGGCGCGGCGGGGCTGTTCATGGGCCGGGCCCTGCGCCGCCTGGGCCTGGACGACGGCGACTGGCTGCACAGCATGGCCACGCTCGCTGTGATGCTCTGGGGCCTGATCCTCGCCATGGTGGTGCAGATCGCCGTCCACGAGGCGGGCCACGGCGTGTTCGGCGCGCTGACCGGCTACCGGCTGGTGTCCTACCGGATATTCAGCCTGATGTGGCTCCGGGACGGGGACAGGCTGCGCTTCTGCCGGTTCTCGCTGGCGGGCACCGGCGGCCAGTGCCTGATGGAGCCGCCGGGGGACGATCCCAATGCCGACTTCCCGGTCACGCTGTACAACCTGGGCGGCTCGCTGATGAACCTGGTCTGCGCGGCGGTGTGCTTCGCGCTGGCCTTCGCGTTCCGGGCTTCGCCGGTGGCGTGGATGCTGCTGGGCGCGTCGGGCGTGGTGGGCGTCGGCTTCGCGCTGGTGAACGGCCTGCCGCTGACGCCGAACATGATGAACAACGACGGCAGGAACGCTCTGGAGCTGCGCCGCGACGCCACCGCGCGGCGGGCCTTCTGGATCCAGATGAAGATCAACGCGCTCACCGGCCGGGGCGTGCGGCTGAAGGACATGCCCGCGGAGTGGTTCGCGCTGCCCGGGGGCGAGGAGATGAACGCATCCCTGACGGCCACCCTCGCCGTGCTGGCCGCCAACCGGCTGATGGACGAGCGCCGCTTTGCCGAGGCGGACGCGCTGATGGCCCGGCTGCTGGCGAACCCCGGCGCGATCCCCGGCATCTACCGCGCCATGCTGACCTGCGACAGGATCTACTGCGAGCTGATCGGCGAAAACCACCCCCAGGCCGTGGACGCCATGCTGGACAAGACCCAGCTGAAGGCCATGAAGGCCCTGGCAAAGCTGCCCTCGGTGATGCGCACCCAGTACGCGCTGGCGCTCATTCACGAAAAGGACGCCGCCAGGGCCGCCCGGCTCGAGACCCGCTTCAATGCCCTGCTGGCGAAGTACCCCTATCCCGTGGAGGCCCGGTGCGAGCGGGAGCTGATGGAGCGCGCCAGAATCAAGAATGAACAACAGGAGGTAATACCATGACCAATCCCATTGTCACCATCGAAATGGAGAACGGCGGCGTCATCAAGGCGGAGCTGTACCCCGAGATCGCCCCGAACACCGTGGCCAACTTCGTGACCCTCGTGGCGTCCGGCTTTTACGACGGCCTGATCTTCCACCGGGTGATCCCCGGCTTCATGATCCAGGGCGGCGATCCCCAGGGCACCGGCATGGGCGGCCCGGGCTATTCCATCAAGGGCGAGTTCGCCCGCAACGGCTTCCGGCAGAACAACCTGCGCCACAGCCGCGGCGTGCTGTCCATGGCCCGCAGCATGATGCCCAATTCCGCCGGCAGCCAGTTCTTCATCATGCACGCCGACGCGCCCCACCTGGACGGCGACTATGCCGCCTTCGGCAGGGTCACCGAGGGCATGGACGTGGTGGACGCCATCGCGGGCACGCCCACCGGCTTCCAGGACCGCCCCGTGCAGGAGCAGAAGATCAAGAAGGCCACCGTCGATACCTTCGGCGAGACCTACACCGTGCAGAAGTACGGCAGGTAAGATGGCTCGCGGCAAATTCGTCCGATTCTATTGACAGAATCGGACGAATTTGTTATGATGAGATCGAAGGAGGCGATAGCATGTCCATTACGGCAACCGAGCTCAAGTCCAATTTGAGCAAGTACCTGGCCCTCGCGGCGAAGGAGGATGTGTATATTACCCAATACGGCAAGGTCGTTGCGAAGCTCTCCAATCCCTTCCAGAACCGTTTGGAGATCGCTGAATCGCTGTTCGGCAGCGTTCCCGCCACAATGACCCTTGAACAGGCGCGGGAGGAAAGGCTGGCCAGACAATGAAAGCCCTGTTGGATACGAATGTGATCGTCGACGCCCTGCAGAGCTGTGAGCCCTGGGCAGGGGATGCGCAGGCTATTTTCCGCGCGGCGGCAAACCAGCGCTTTATCGGCTGCGTCACTGCGAAGGCCATTGCGGATATACACTACCTGACCCGCCGATGTACGCACAGCGAGGCTTTGGCGCGGGAAACGCTGGGCAAGCTGTTCATGCTGTTTGAGCTTCTGGATATCACAGCCATGGACTGCCGCCAGGCATTGGCATCCCGAACCGTGGATTATGAGGACGCGATCATGATTGAAACGGCCCAGCGGGAAAGAATTGATTGCATTGTGACGCGGAACCTGGAGGACTACAGGCATCCGCCCATCCAGATCCGTTCGCCGGCCGCCTTTTTGGAGGCGCTGAACGCGGATACCGGAATTTGATACTACTTGCATACAGGAGAGAACCATGTCCAAGAAGCTGATCGTCGCCGAGAAGCCCTCCGTGGCTCGGGACATCGCCCGGGTGCTGGGCGTGAAGGAGCGGGGCGAGGGCTGCCTCGTCGGCGGGGAATACATCGTCACCTGGGCCATCGGCCACCTGGTTTCGCTGTGCGAGCCGGGGGAGGTGGACGAGCAGTGGAAGAAGTGGCGCATGGCGGACCTGCCGATGCTGCCCAGCCAGATCCCGCTGAAGGTGCTGCCGGGCACGAAGGACCAGTTCGGCGTCATCAAGAAGCTGATGCTGGACAAGGAGGTCTCCAGCCTGATCTGCGCCACCGACTCCGCCCGGGAGGGCGAGCTGATCTTCCGCTACATCTACCAGAAGGCCGGCTGCAAGAAGCCGGTGGAGCGGCTGTGGATCTCCTCGATGACGGACGCCGCCATCAAGCAGGGCTTCGCCGAGCTGAAGCCCGCGGCCTTCTACGATTCGCTGTACGAGAGCGCCCGCTGCCGCAGCGAGGCGGACTGGCTGGTGGGCATGAACGCCAGCCGGGCCTTCTCGCTGGCCTACAACGCCCACCTGTCCGTGGGCCGGGTGCAGACGCCCACGCTGAACCTGATCGTGAAGCGGGACCTGGAGATCGAGAGCTTCGTGCCCGAGAACTACTGGGAGATCCGCGCGAGCTTCGGCGACTACGAGGGCCTGTGGGAGAACCCGAAGACCAGGGACACCCGCTGTCCCAGCGAGGCCGAGGCGAAGGCCGTGCGCGAGGCCGTGGCCGGCAGGGACGCCGAGGTGGTCGAAAGCAAGGTGGAGCGCAAGCGCGTGCCGCCGCCCCAGCTGTACGATTTGACCAGCCTGCAGCGGGAGGCCAACAAGAAGCTGGGCTACTCCGCGGACAAGACGCTGAAGCTGGCCCAGTCGCTGTACGAGACCCACAAGCTGATCACCTATCCCCGCACCGACAGCCGCTACCTGCCCGACGACATGAAGCCGAAGATCGCCGCCACGCTGAAAAAGCTGCCCCCGGCCTACGCGCCCTTCGTGGACGCGCCGGAGCTGAACTGGAAGCTGGGCAGCAAGCGCTTCTACGACGGCACGAAGATCAGCGACCACCACGCCATCGTGCCCACGGACAAGACCGCGGACTCCTCGAAGCTCACCCGGGACGAGGCGCTGCTGTTCGACATGATCGCCCGGCGGCTGATCGCGGCCCACTATCCCTACTACGAATACGAGGCCGCGAAGGTGGTCACGAAGGTGGGGGAGCACCGCTTTCGCTCGAACGGCGCGATGCCGGTGATGGAGGGCTGGCGGGCGCTGTACCGCGGCGACAAGCCCGAGGAGAAGGAGCCGCCGCTGCCGCTTCTGAACGTGGGCGACGCCCGGAAGGTGCAGAAGGCCAGCGTGAAGAAGTGCCAGACCAAGCCGCCCGCGCCCCACACCGACGCCTCGATACTGAACCTGATGGAGAACGCCGGCCGGGACATCGAGGACGAGGCCCTGCGGGAGCAGATGAAGTCCTCCGGCCTGGGTACGCCCGCCACCCGTGCCGCCACCATCGAGCGGCTGATCGAGGTGGGCTACGCCCGGCGCAAGGGCAAGACCATCGTGTCCACCGAGAAGGGCCGCCAGCTGATCGCCGTGGTGCCGGAGCAGATCGCCTCCGCCGTGACCACCGGCAAGTGGGAGAAGTTTTTGAGCGACCTCGCCGGCCAGAAGGACGCGGACGGCCGCGCCGCCAAGTCCGACCGCTTCATGAACGGCATCCGGCGCTTCTCCGTGTTCCTGGTGGACGCCGCCCAGCACGGCCCCGCGGTGCGGTTCGCCGAGGAAAAGCCGGTCAAGCGCGCCGCCCGCCGGACCACCGCCCGCGCCCCGCGCAAGCGTGCCGCGGCAAAGAAGGAGCAGGGATAGGGGTTAGGGATTAGGAACTAGGAACTAGGAACTAGGGGAACGAGGGATTAGGGATTAGGGATTAGGGATTAGGAATACCGGCTGCCGCCCGCCCGTAGGGGCGCTCTCCGAGCGCCCGCACCCCAAAAGCTTCCCCATGTCAATGGGGAAGTGGCCGAGCGCAGCGAGGTCGA
>CACYWI010000075.1 GCA_902778045.1 uncultured Eubacteriales bacterium | reverse complement strand
GCGCGGCGGCCTTGGGGGCCGGGGCGGCCACGGGGGCAGGCGCCGCGACGGGCGCGGCCACGGGCGCGGCGGCAAAGGTGGGCGCGCCGCCGATTTCCTCAACTTCCACTTCGTAGGACTGACCGTTCACGGTGATCGCAAACTTGCGCATAGTAATTTCCTCCTAATTATATAAGTTCGTTATATATGAGGAATGGAGAATCGGTATTCGGGAACAGGCAGTTCCTAATCCCTAATTCCTAATCCCTAATCCCTTGTTTAAAACCGATAGACCTGCTCGGCCCTGCCGGCGCGGTTCCAGCCGGACACCCGGCGCACCCTGCGCACCACCAGCGGCTTGTCGGAATCGGTGAAGGCGGCCAGCGCCGCGGCGATCACGGCGATCAGCTCGCTGTCGTCGGTCACGTCCTCCACCACGGGCTCGGCCACGGGTGCGGGCGCGACGGCCGCGGCCTTCGCGGCCTCGGCGGCGCGGGCAGCCTCGGCGGCCCGGGCGGCTTCGGCGGCGGCGGCGTTCTTCCTGGCGTCGATGGCCTTGAAGACCTGGGCCATCAGCGTGATGAACCCGATCAGTATGGCCAGACCCAGGAACACCACGACCAGGCCGATGGCGGTCACCTGCGCGCCGTATACAAGTTTAGCTCCAACACTCATCTTTGCCCCTCCTTACAGCGGCATGTTGCCGTGCTTCTTGGCGGGCTTGTTCTCGCGCTTGCCGGACAGCATCTCCAGGGCGGAGGCCAGGATCTGCCGGGTCTGGGCGGGCTCGATCACGTCGTCCACATAGCCCTTCTTCGCGGCGTTCACGCCGTCGGCCACGTCGGACATGTACTTCTCTTCCAGCTCCGCGCGCTTGGCGTATGGATCGTCGGCGGACTTCAGCGCGTCCTCGCAGTTCAGCTGCACGGCGATCTTCGGGGTCACGGCGCTGATCACGGCGCCCGGCCAGGCGTATACCATGTCGCTGGCGGCGCGGGAGGCCATGGCGGCGTAGGCCATGCCCACGGCGTTGCCGGTGATCAGGGCGATGCGCACGGTGGAGGCCTCGGTGAGCGCGTACATCAGCTGCGCGCCGGCGCGGGCCAGCTCGCCCTGGGGCGCGGTGGAGACCTTCATGCCCATGGAATCCACGATGGTGATGATCGGGATGGAGAAGCAATCGCAGAACGAGGCGAAGCGGGAAGCCTTTTTCGCGCCGTACACGGTGATGCGGCCCTCGTCCTTGGAGGGCTGGTTGGCGATGAAGCCCACGGTGCTGCCGCCGATCTTGCCCAGGGCGGTGACCATGGAGGGGGCGAAGCCCTCGCTGAGCTCCACAATGTCGTTCATGTCGGCCACGCGGCGGATCACGTCGCGCACGTCCTCGACGGAATCGATGGCGTTCAGGTCGCCCAGCTCGCGGTTCACGTCGTCGACGGTGTCGCCGAACACCTCGTCCAGGTTGTTGGCGGGCAGCATGCCGGCCAGCTTGCGGGCCAGGGCGATGGCTTCCTCGTCGGTATCGACGGTCAGCTGCGCCACGCCGGAGCGCATGGAGGCCTGCGCGTGGGCCAGCTCTTCCATGTTCACATCCTTGCCGGCCACGGCGGAGACCACCTGCGGGCCGTTGACGAACAGCGCGCCGTTCTTGCTCATGATGGTGATATCGCTCATGCCCGCGATGGCGGAGGCGATGCCGCCGCACTGGCCCAGCACCACGGCCACCTGGGGCACCACGCCGGAGAGCGCGCTGGCCTTGCCGGCCATCAGTGCGTAGGCGTTCATGGCGTCCACGCCCTCATCCAGGCGCGCGCCGGCGGTGTCCAGCAGCGCGAACAGGGGCGCGCCGGTCTTCTCGGCCAGGTCCATGACCTTCAGCACCTTGCGGGCGTGATCCATGCCCACGGAGCCGCCCTTTACGGTGAAATCCTGGGCGTAGACGTAGGCGGAGTTGCCGTCGATGGTGCCGTAGCCCGTCACCACGCCGGCGTCGGCGTTCAGCACGTCCAGTTCAACGAAGCTGGCGGCGTCCAGCAGCAGCGCGATGCGCTCCCTGGCCAGCAGCTTCCCGGCCTGCTTCTGCTTGGCGCAGAGATCCGGGTCCCCCTTCAGTATCGCCAGCTTGCGCTCGCGAACCACGGGCAGGTTCTGTTCCACTTTCATAGTCATTCCCTCCATTGTTAGAAACAGACTCTAAAATCTCATCGAATCCCAAATTCGATTTTTCGACATTTCCCCCTCTTTTCCTCTTAGAGAATGCGTTATTTTTTCGCGAACAGCCGGTGTGCTGTCCCCCTTCGCCGCCGCATAGGGTAGAGGGCGCCGCTTTGTCCGCGCCGAAGGGAGGCCGTGCCGTGACCGTACTTCAAATCCTGCCGATGCTGCTGCTGGGGCTTGCCCTGACCGTGAAGGGCGGCGACCTGTTCGTGGACGCCGCGGTGTGGATCGCCCGGGCCCTGGGGCTGCCCCAGTTCCTGGTGGGCGCGACGCTGGTCAGCGTGGCCACCACGCTGCCGGAGGTGGCGGTATCGCTGATGGCCGCCGCCCGCGGGGCGACGGGCATCGCCGCCGGCAACGCGGTGGGCTCGGTGACGGCCAACCTGGGGCTGATACTGGGCCTGTGCCTGTGCGTCGCCCCCGCCGCGGCGGGCCGGAGCAACCTGTCGCTGATGGTCGTGGCGGCGTCCCTGCTGCTTTTGCTGTGCTCCCCCGGAGCGCTGTCCGCAGGCGGGGCGCTGGCCATGCTTGCCGTCGGCGCGGCATTCCTGGGCGGCAGCGCGCTGGAGGGCCGCCGCCGCCTGGCCTCCGGCAATCGGCCGCCCCGACCCGGCGCGCGGGCCGTGGCGACCCACATCGCCAAATTCGCGGCCGGGGCCGCGGGCATCGCCGCGGGCGCAAGGCTGCTGTCGGACTACGGCGCGGCGCTGGCCAGGCTGATGGGCGTGCCGGAGGGCGTGATCGGCGCGACGCTGGTGGCGGTGGGCACGTCGCTGCCGGAGCTGGTGACCGCCGTGGCCGCGCTGCGCCGAGGCCAGGCCGCCCTGTCCGTGGGCAACATCGTCGGCGCGAACATCATCGACCTGGCGCTGATACTGCCCCTGTGCGCGCTGTCGGGCGGCGCTCCCCTGCCCCTGCCCCGGCAGAGCCTGGCGCTGGATCTGCCCTTCTGCCTGCTCCTCTGCCTGATCGCCGCGCTGCCCGCCCTGCCCCGGCGCAGGCTGTACCGCGGGCAGGGCGCGGCGCTGCTGGGGACATACGCGGCGTATGTGGCGCTCGTGATCCGATCATAAGCGCGAAACACAAGGACGGGGTGAAGCGTGGAGACAGAGTCGGCCCGGGAACGGCCTGCCGTCGCGGTCCATACGAATCGCGCTTCCACGGTCATTTGCGCTCGGCCAGCCAGGCTCTGCTCTCAACTCCCCACACTTCCTCTTGCATTTCCCCCGCTTTTGTTGTACACTATAATTGGTTAGGAATGATGAAGTTCCGCCGATCTTTTCAGTATATATGGAGGTATGTTCAAATGGCCACGATCAACAAGCAGATGAGCATCGGCGAGGTGCTGGAGATCGATGGAATACGGCATGCACTGCATGGGCTGCCCCTTCAGCC
Organism: uncultured Eubacteriales bacterium; assembly: GCA_902778045.1. GTDB lineage: Bacteria > Bacillota > Clostridia > Christensenellales > Aristaeellaceae > UBA2862. Next base: position 8,714 of record CACYWI010000075.1, on the reverse strand, counting down.
AGATGGAGAGCCTGGAGATGGGCTGCGCCGCCCACGGCACCGACGCCGACGAGCTGGTCCGGAAGCTGAACGACTACCTGGCCAGCAAGGAAGGCTGATCCCAAATGGAGGATTGAGAATTGAGAATTGAAGCGGAACGGTCCCCCATTCTCAATTCTCAATTATCAGTTCTCAATTATCAATACTGATGCAGGAGGTAATGCCCTATGGAGCCCATGAAGCTGTACGAACAGTGGTTGCATGATTTCGCCGACGACGCGGAGACCGTGCAGGACCTGATGGCCATCAAGGACGACCCGAAGGAGATCGAGGATCGCTTCTATCGCGACCTGGAATTCGGCACCGCCGGCATGCGCGGCGTGCTGGGCGCGGGCACGAACCGGCTGAACAAGTACAACGTGCGCCGGGTGTCCCGGGCGCTGGCCAAGTACATACTGACCAACGAGGGCGGCGCCGAAAAGGGCGTGGCCATCGCCTACGATTCCCGCCGCAAGAGCACCGAGTTCGCCCGGGAGGCCGCGCTGGTGCTGTGCGCCGCGGGCGTAAAGGTGTTCCTGTACGATTCCCTGCGGCCCGTGCCGGTGCTGTCCTTCACGGTGCGCCACCTGGGCTGCATCGCCGGCATCGTGATCACGGCCAGCCACAACCCCGCCCAGTACAACGGCTACAAGGTGTACTGGACCGACGGCGCGCAGATGCCGCCGGAGTCCGTGAAGGGCATCACCGACCGGCTGCCGGAGACCACCTTCGCCGAGAGCCTGCCCATGGACGAGAAGGAAGCCTTGGCCAAGGGGCTGCTCACCTACATCGGCAAGGACGTGGACGACGCCTACATCGCCGCGGTGAAGAAGCTGGCCGTAAACCCGGAGCTGACCCGCGAGATGGGCGATAAGCTCAAGATCGTCTACACGCCGCTGCACGGCTCGGGCAACATCCCGGTGCGCCGCATCTTTGACGAGATCGGCATGAAGCACGTGTACGTGGTCAAGGAGCAGGAGCTGCCCGACGGCGAATTCCCCACCGTGAAGGTGCCGAATCCCGAGGACCCCGCCGCCTTCACCCTGGCCCTGAAGATGCAGCAGGAGCTGGGCGCGGACCTGTGCGTGGGCACCGACCCGGACTGCGACCGCGTGGGCATCGCCTGCATGACCGACAACGGCCTGCGCCTGCTGAACGGCAACCAGATCGGCTGCCTGCTGCTGCACTACATCCTCAGCCAGAAGAAGGAGCGGGGCGAGCTGCCCGCCAACGCCGCCGCGGTGACCACCATCGTGTCCACCGAGATGGCCCGGGCCATCGCCGACGACTTCGGCGTGAAGCTGATCAAGGTGCTGACCGGCTTCAAGTATATCGCCGAGCAGATCCAGCTGTTCGAGACCACCGGCTGCAATACCTTCATGTTCGGCTTTGAGGAGAGCTACGGCTACCTGTCCGGCACCGACGTGCGCGACAAGGACGGCGTGAACGCCTGCATGCTGATCGCCGAGGCCGCCAGCTGGTACAAGAAGATGTACAACAAGACCCTGGCCGACGCCATCGACATGCTGTACGAGCAGTACGGCTACTACGGCGACAAGGTGACTTCCTTCGTGCTGCCCGGCAAGGACGGCCTGGAGAAGATGCAGCACACCATGGCCGCCCTGCGCGCCAACCCGCCCAGGGACTTCGCGGGCGAGAAGGTCGTGGCCGTGCGCGACTACCAGACCAGCGTCCGCACCGCCGCGGATGGCGCCACCGAGACCCTGACCCTGCCCAAGAGCAACGTGCTGTACTTCGAGCTGGAAAACAAGGCATGGATCTGCGTGCGGCCCTCCGGCACCGAGCCGAAGATCAAGCTGTACGTCAACGCCGTGTCCGACAGCGACGCAAAGACGAAGGCGCTGCTGAACGCCTACTCCGACGCGGCGGTGAAGCTGCTGGAGAGCCTGTAAGAGAAGAGTGGATAGTGAAGCGTGGAGCGTGGAGATGAAGCAGTCTGATCCACGCCGCTCTTCACCCGGCATTGACGGTGTTTTCAAAGATCCTTCGCTGCGCTCAGGATGACGGGAAACGCGTCGTTGTCATCCTGAGTGCAGCGAAGGATCTTCACGCTGTCCATGTGTAACGATCGGGAGGTCTGCCCATGAGGAATGAGAGCCGCAGGATGGCGCTGTGCGGCGTGATGGTGGCCCTCGGCGCGGCGGTGATGATGGCCGGGGGCGTGATCCCGGTGATGACCTTCTGCTCCCCCGCCATCGCGGGGCTGACGTTGCTGCCCGTGCTTCGGGAATACGGCAGGCGGTGGGCGCTGTCGGCCTGGGTGGCCATCGCGGCGCTTTCGCTGATGCTGTCACCGGACAAGGAGAGCGCGCTGCTGTTCGCCTTCCTGGGCTACTATCCCGCGCTGAAGCCCCGGCTGGACGCCATCCGCCGCCGCCCCGCGCGCATCGCGGCGAAGCTGCTCGTATTCAACGCCGCCGCCGGCGCGATGCTGCTGTGCATCGCCTATGTGTTCACAATGCCCGCCGTGCTGGCGGAATACGCGGAGATGTCCCGGGCGCTGCTGATCGCCTTCGCGCTGATGGCCAATGTCACGCTGCTGCTGTACGACCGGCTGCTGGCCATCATGCTGGTCCTGTATGAAAGAAGGCTGCGCCCGCTGATCCGCAAATAAACCATCCTCAGGAGCATATTACATGAGTAAAGACCGATGGCTGACCCTTCCCAACCTGATGTCCCTGATCCGCCTGTGCCTGATCCCGGTGTTCGTGGTCCTGTACCAAAGGGGCCGGATCACCGCCGCGGTGGTCACGCTGTGCGTATCGGGGCTGACCGACATACTGGACGGCATCGTGGCCCGGCGCTTCAACATGGTCAGCGACGTGGGCAAGGTGCTGGACCCCATCGCCGACAAGCTGACCCAGGGCGCGGTGCTGATCTGCCTGGCTGCCCGGCGGCCCGGCCTGTGGGCGCTGGTGGGGCTGATGCTCGTAAAGGAGGCCTGCACCGGCATCGCCAACTGGGTGATCATCCGCCGCACCGGCTGGGTGCACGCCGCCCGCTGGCATGGCAAGCTGGCCACGGTGCTGCTGTACGCGGCCATGCTGGCCCACCTAATCTGGGCCGACCTGCCCCTGGCCGCCTCCTGGGCGCTGATCGGCGTATGCGCCGCGGCGGTCACGCTGTCGTTGTGCCTGTACGGAAGGGACAATATCCGGATGCTGAAGGGGACACGGAGGGGACAATAGCCCTCGACGCGGGGCGATACGATAAGATCCTTCGCCTCGACCGGGATGACAGTGTTACGTTTGTCATCCCGGGCGAAGCGAAGGATCCTTGTGTCTTCCGGCATCGCCGCAGGCTGCCGCTACGCGTGCGCCCCGGCCTACCTGCGCCGGCGGTCCATGCCGTTCTCCCTGTAGTAGGCGGCCTTGGCGGCGTACATGGCCATATCCGCCTGCTTCACCAGCTTTTCGGCGCTCAGGCCCGGGTTATCCCCGGCCAGGGCATAGCCGGCAGCCAGCGAAAGCGACTTGACCGTGCGGCCCTGCCAGCGGGCGGTCTCCCGCTTCAGGTGGGAAAGGGCCATCTCGGCCGCGTCGGCAGGCATGCGGGTCAGCACCACGAACTCATCGCCGCCGGTGCGATAGCATTTCGCCGAATTGCCCATCGTGCCCTCGATGCAGCGGGCCGCGCCGATGATCAACTCGTCCCCTGCCTCGTGGCCCAGGGTATCGTTCACCTGCTTCAGGCCGTTGATGTCGATGGTGAACGCGACGAGATCCTCCGGCAGCGGGCCGCCGGCGTCCAGCTCATTCAGCCGCTGGGAATAGGCGTGGCGACTGGACACGCCGGTGAGGGCGTCGGTATCGATCTGCTGCTGTTGGGCGGAAAGGTGGTCGTCCGCAGCCATCGAAGCGAATTCCGAATAGTGGATGAACATCAGCGCCGCGCCGATCGTCATCGCGATATAGGCGGTGCGCGGCTCGGAGGGCAGCAGCTCCTGCAGCATGATGCCCACGACCACGAACAGCATCACGGTGTACAGCGACACCCGGTTCTGGCGGCGGAACCCCTGGCCGTAAAGTATGAATTCGATCACGACGAGCACTATCGTCGCGAAGCACGCGCCCATATACACGATGTACAGCGGGCCGTGGCTGTAGAAGCCCTGTGCGTCCACCGACACGGTCCAGCCGAAGAATATGCCCACCAGCTGGAACAGCACGTTGGCGCCCAGTATGGCCTTCATCACGGTCAGCCAGCGGTTGTGCAGGCGCATCTGCGCCACCAGCGCGCCGCCCGCCATGGGGGTCAGCATGTAATCGGCGCACTTCGCGGCCTTCAGCATCCAGCGGGGCACGTCCTGCCGCCCGTTCAGCAGGACGCCGCACCATTCCGCCAGCGCGGAGACGGCGATCAGCACATACGTCAGGTACAGCAGGCGCTTGTCATCGTGGGAAATGCGGTGATTCTCCCGAATCAGCACGCACAGCACCCCGATCGCCATCCAGACCAGGGCGACAATTGCGGTGTAATAGCTGGTCACGGCATCTCCCTCCCCTCCGCGGCCGGGCCTTTCGATACTTCCCTTAATATCAGTGTAACCCATTTCCCTCACAAATTGCAATAATATGTGGCATATTGCCACATCCCGCCGGCGGGTTTTGCTTGCGCTTTTCCGCGTTGTCCTATAAAATGGAAGGGAAATATCACGAAAGGGGGCGGACCGCCATGAATACAACCTTCGCCGAAGCCCTGCGCCGGCTGAGGGCCGACCGGGGGCTTTCCCAGCAGCAGGTGGCGGATCTGCTGCACGTGGATCGCTCTACCGTAGCCAAGTGGGAATCCGGCGACCGTCTGCCGGACGCGGTGACGCTGGCGCGGCTGGCGGAATGCCTGGGCGTGGACATACGCCTGTTGCTGGACCTTTCGACGGCGGGCGGCGAGCGCCCACGCGTGATCCTGGTGGACGACGAGCGGATCATACTCGCCGGCGGGCTGCCCATACTGCGCAGCGCGCTGCCCGGCGCGGTGGTCACCGGGTTCACGCGCCCCTCGGACGCGCTGGCCTATGCAAAGGCCAACCGGGTATCGCTGGCGTTCCTGGACATCGAGCTGGGCAAGCTCAGCGGGCTCGAGCTGTGCCGGATGCTGCTTCAAATCAGCCCCCGCACCAACGTGTTCTACCTGACCGCCTACAGCGAGTACGCACTGGACGCCTGGTCCACCGGGGCCTGCGGCTTCATGGTGAAGCCGTTGACCGTCGAGGCCGTGCGCGAACAGCTGAAGCGGCTGCGCCATCCCGTAGGAGGGCTGGGCCTGCCATGACGCACATGATCGATCTCATCAACTACACCGTCGCCGTGGCCGGGCTGATCGTGGCGCTGATGGGCCTTATACTCAACCTGTTCACCTCAGCCTATCTGGATCGGTGGAGCCGGCGGTTCTTCACCCTGTTCTTCACGCTGCTGTCCGCCTATGTGGCCTCCGCCCTGCTGGGGTCGCTGTCCCTGGGCCTGACGGGCTTTGGCTCTCCGACGCTGACCAGGGTCACCGTGTTCAGCGAATCGCTGCTGTCCTCGATGCTGATGCCGATGCTCACGCTGTACATGCTGCGCTGCGCCGGCGAGGATTGGAGGAGGCCCGTCATGGCCACGGCGCTTTGCCTGTGGACGGTCTACCTGGCGCTGTTGATCTTCACCCAGTTCACCACGCTGATCTATACCATCGGACCGGACAACGTGTACCGCCGCGGGCCCTGGTATCCGGTGCTGCTGGCGCCGCCGGCGCTGCTGATGCTCACCAACCTCGCGGCGCTGTGGCACAGGCGGAAGGCGCTATCCCTGCGGCAGCGGTGGGCCTTCGCCCTGTACCTGGCCGTGCCGCTGGTCTGCATGATCATACAGATGCTCTCCTACGGCCTGCTGATGATCGTGATCGGCACAACGATGTCGGCTCTGTTCATGTTCGTATTCATCATCACCGACCAGATGAGCCGCTATATCGCCCAGCAGCAGGAGATAGCCCGCCAGCAGGCCAGCATCCTGGTGCTGCAGATGCGGCCCCACTTCATCTACAACACGATGATGAGCATCTATTACCTGTGCCGACAGGACGCGGAAAAAGCCCAGCGGGTCACGCTGGACTTCACCACCTATCTGCGCAAGAACTTCACCGCCATCGCCAAGGAGGGTGACATCCCCTTCACCGAGGAGCTGGAGCACACCCGCGCCTACCTGGCGGTGGAGCAGGTGCGCTTTGAAGGCGAGCTGTTCGTGACCTTCGACACGCCCCACACAGCCTTCCGCCTGCCGCCGCTGACGCTGCAGCCCATCGTGGAAAACGCCGTGAAGCACGGCGTGGACCCGGAGCTGGAGCCGCTGCACATCACCATACGCACCCGCGCCACCGGCCGGGGCAGTGAGATCACCGTGGAGGACACCGGCCCCGGCTTCAACCCCACCGACGACGAGCCGCACATCGCCCTGGCGAACCTCCGGGAGCGCCTGAAGCCGGTGCGCGGCGCAAGCCTCGAAATCGCCCCGAGGGAGGGCGGCGGTACGGTGGTCAGGGTGTCGATACCGAACGAGGCAAAGGGCGGCAAGCCCTGATCCGCCGCTTGCGCTTTTCAGGCATCAGGCGGGATGAGGACAGGGACACGCTGAACCTGAAAAAGCATGAATGCCAAAATCCAGGGACGGCCTGCGCCGCTTTTCGCAAAGCGACGCAGGCCGTCCCTGGCGCATGCGGTCATTCCACGTCGTTTTCGATGTCCCTGATCTTCCGCGCCGGCACGCCGCCCACCACGCAGTTGTCCGGCACGTCCTTCGTCACCACCGCGCCGGCGGCCACCACCACGTTGTTGCCGACGGTCACGCCGGGCAATATCGTGACGTTGCCGCCGATCCACACGTCGTTGCCGATGGTCACGGGCCTGGCGACGCCCAGGTGCCTCCGGCGGCCCATGGGCGACAGCGGATGGCCCACCGTTGTGATCAGCGTGTTCGGGCCGATCATCACGTTGTCGCCGATGCGGATCTCCCGTATGTCCAGCATGGTGATGTTGTAGTTGCCGGTGAAATTGTTCCCGATGTATATGTTCTTCCCGTTGTCGCAGTTGAAGGTCTTGGCGATCCAGACCCCCTCGCCCATGCCGCCCAGGTTTTCCCGCAGCACGGCCCGCTGCCCCTCGAAATCCAGGGGATCCAGGGCGTTGTACCGCTGGCACCAGATGATGGCCCGCTCCTTCAGCGCGTCCACCTCCGGGTCGTCGTAGCAGTATTCCAGGCCCGCCTTCAGCTTCTCAAGCTCCGTCATGTAAACAACCTCCCTGCCGCTGTCGATGGCATCATTATACCGGACGCGCGGCGGGGCGGTTTGCATATCTGTCGCTTTTCTGGTATTTTCGTTGGCTCCGTTTTCGCTTGGCCGGGATTAGAGTGTGTTTCCAAAATACCTGAAGCGCATTTTCGGCGTCTTTGACTGCATCTCCCGGCATTTAGAAACACACTCTAGCCGTTCACCGTGGCCGGATCGTAGCAGATCACGTGGTCCTGCTGCTGGTATGCCTTCCCCGGCAGGCAGTCGAAGGGATGCTGGCGGACCTCGCCGCCGAAGTAATGATAGGGCAGGTCTTGCCCGGTGTGGCCGCTGGCCAGGTCCTCCGCGCCGTCGCGCAGGCAGCGCAGCAGCGAGATGTCGTCGAAGCCCCGGGCATGGCCGTGGAGTATGCGGTCGGCCTCATGCTCCAGGAACATGATCCGGTCCAGGCTCCTCACGAACGCCGCCATCGGAGAACAGCCCTCCAGCTGCATCCACAGGTGGTGGTTCACGCTGTCGCCGGTGAAGAGTATCCGTTCCTCCCGCAGCAGCAGTACGATGCCGCCGGGGGTGTGGCCGGGCAGCTCGTACACCTCCAGGTGGCGGCCGCCCAGGTCGAACACGTCGCCTTCATGCGTCTCGGAAAAGGGCGGCATATGCAGGCCAAGCTCCCGGCAATGCTCCAGGAACTCCGGCTCCTGTTCGAAGCTCCGGGCCAGCGGCAGGTCCGCCGGGTGCATATAGGCGTGGTCGAAGTACACGTTCCCGAAGATGTGGTCCGGGTGCCCGTGGGTGTTGACCACGATCAGCGGCTTGTCGGTGATCTCCCGCACGGCCTTGTACAGGTCGTTGTAGCCGTTCATGGTGTCGATCACGCAGGCCTTCTCCTCCCCGACCACCAGATAGCCGGTGGCCTCGCTTCGCTGATGTACAGCTGCTCGTCCATGAGATCCTCTCCTTTCCGTATGCCGCCATTATAGCACGGCGGCGCGCCGCCCCGCAAGTCCGCGAATCCCGTGTTCATCGAAGCGCCCGTAGGGCGCGAAGACCCTTGACGTCGTCCGGTCGGTATGCTATCTTCCGTTTCCCTGGCATCAGGGGCTGGCTGAAAATCAGGTCAATCTGGCAATCGGTCCTCGTAGAAGATGGCCAGCTGGGCATGGATTCTGGCCCAGTCCTGCCGCCGGCCTGTCCATTTGGCCGTGATGTCGATCATCGCCAGGTACAGCATTTTCAGCAGGCTGTCGTCTGTCGGGAAGACCGACTTGGATTTGGTCACCTTTCGCAGCTGGTGGTTGAAGCCCTCGATGGCGTTGGTCGTGTAGATCAGCCGCCGGACCTCCTCCGGGAACTTGAAATACGTGCTCAGATTGGCCCAGTTGTCCCGCCAGGACTTGGAAATCTTGGGGTAT
>CACYWI010000074.1 GCA_902778045.1 uncultured Eubacteriales bacterium | reverse complement strand
ATCGCCGGCTGCGCGGCGCGGATCATGAAGGACGACGCGGTGCTGTTCGAAGGCGCCTTCGGCCAAGCGGACATCGAGAGGAAGATCGCCATGTCCGCGGAAAACACGATCTTCCCGATCGCCTCGATGTCGAAGGTCATCACGGTGGCCGGCATCATGCGCCTGTACGAGCAGGGCCTTTTCAAGCTGTGGGACCCCGTCAGCGCCTACCTGCCGTCCTTCAAAAACCCAAGCATCGCGGTGGAGCAGCAGGACGGCGGCTTCGAGCTCGTGCCCGCCAAGGGCGAGATCACGATGCGCCAGCTGTTCACGATGACCAGCGGCGTGCCCTATCCCGGCGACGATACCGCGGCGGCCCGCATCCGCAAAAAGGCGGAGGAGGATCACATCGCCTCCGGCAAGCCCATGCCCACCACCCGTGCATACTGCGATATGGTCGGGCAGCTGCCCCTGGCCTTCGAGCCGGGGGAGCGGTGGATGTACGGCTTCTCCATCGACGTGCTGGGCGCGGTGATCGAGGTGCTGACCGGCAAGGCGCTGGGCGAGTACCTGAAGGAGACGATCTTCGATCCGCTGGGCATGGCGGACACCGGCTTCTTTGTGCCCGAGGAAAAGTGGGGAAGGGTTGCCACGCTGTATCAGATCAACGACGGCATGAAGCCGTCGGAGCGACGTTATCCCGCGGAAAAGCCGGCCTTTGAAAGCGGTGGCGGCGGGCTGTTCTCCACGGTGCGTGATTATTCCCGATTCGCCCAGATGCTGCTGCACGGCGGCACGCTGAACGGCGAGCGCATACTGGGCCGGAAGACCATCGATCTGATCGCAACCGACCACCTGACGCCCGGGCAGCAGGTCACCCACAGCTGGGACACCCAGCGGGGCTACGGCTACGGCCTGGGCGTGCGGGTGATGACCAACCCCGAGGTCGCGGACATCAACGGTTCGGTGGGCGAATGGGGCTGGGACGGCGCGTTTGGAAACTGGTTCTGCGTGGACCCGGAGGAGAACCTGACCTGCGTGTACCTGACCACCAACCTGCCCGGCGACCACTACCGCTTCATTCCCAAGCTGATGGCCGCCATGTACGCTTCACTGTAATGGCGTGATGCCGTGTTAACATGCCTGCCCCGTGTCTTTACTTGATCTTCATTGACGCGGGGCGGGCCGGGTGCTATAATGAATCCAACAGAATAAATGCCGTTTGATGCCTGCAGGAGAGCGGACAAACGTCCCGCCGAAGGAGAGACACTCTCAGGCGTTCCCCCGGGAATGAGGACTGCATGCGGACGGCACTCTGGAGACGCCCGCCCAACGGCGGGGGCCGAAGGTGAAAGCCCCGGGCTTCGGGGCGAATCTCTCAGGCAAAAGGACAGAGCAAGCATCCCTTCTCCCCGCATGGGGCGATTGGTTGCGCCTGCGGCCGGCTGCCTGGACCGGTCGTTTTATTATGCACGATTTGGAGGAAATGAGCATGGTACGAGAGAGCATGGAATTCATTCGCCAGTATGACCCCGAGATCGGCGAGATCATGCTGAAGGAGCTTGAGCGCCAGCGCAATAACCTGGAGCTGATCGCGTCGGAGAACATCGTCACGGAGCCCGTCATGGCGGCGATGGGATCGGTGCTGACGAACAAGTATGCCGAGGGCTATCCCGGCCACCGCTATTACGGCGGCTGCGAATATGTGGACATGGTGGAGCAGGTGTGTATCGAGCGCGCGAAGCAGCTGTTCGGCGCGAAGTACGCCAACGTCCAGCCTCACAGCGGCTCCCAGGCCAACGCCGCGGTGTATTTCGCGCTGTGCAAGCCCGGCGATACCGTGATGGGCATGGATCTGAGCGCCGGCGGCCACCTGACCCATGGCGCGAAGGTCAGCTTCTCCGGCAAGATCTACAACTGCATCTCCTATGGCTGCGACCCGGATACGGGCCTGATCGACTACGACCAGGTGCGCGCCCTGGCGCTGGAGCATCACCCGAAGATGATCATCGCCGGCGCTTCGGCCTATCCCCGGATCATCGATTTTGAAAAGTTCGGCGCCATCGCCAAGGAAGCGGGCGCCTACCTGATGGTGGATATCGCCCACATCGCGGGCCTGGTGGCCGGGGGCGAGCATCCCAGCCCGATCCCCTACGCGGACGTGGTGACCACCACCAACCACAAGACGCTGCGCGGACCCCGCGGCGGCATGATCCTGACCAACGACGCCGACATCGCCAAGAAGATCGACAGCGCCATCTTCCCCGGCAGCCAGGGCGGCCCGCTGATGCATGTGATCGCGGCCAAGGCCGTGGTGCTGGGCGAGGCGCTGAAGCCGGAGTTCAAGGCCTATCAGCACCAGATCGTCATTAACGCGAAGGCCATGGCCGACGCGCTGCTCTCCCGCGGCGTGAAGCTGGTCTCCGGCGGCACCGACAACCACCTGATGCTGGTGGACCTGAAGGAAGCCGATATCAGCGGCCGGGAGCTGGAGGAGCGCCTGGACACCGTGCACATCACCGTGAACAAGAACAAGATCCCCGGCGATCCCCGCTCCGCCAAGGAGACCTCCGGCATCCGCGTGGGCACCCCCGCCATCACCGCCCGGGGCTTCAAGGAGAGGGATGCCGCCGAGGTCGGCGAGCTGCTGGCCATGGCCGCCACCGACTTCGACGCGAAGAAGGACGAGATCACCCAGCGCGTCGCGGCCCTGTGCGCGCAGTACCCGATTTACGATTGAGCGCGGCATTGGATAAGGCGGCATAGAGCATAAAAGAAGATCCTTCGCTTCGCCCATGCTGACAGCGATATGCAACGGTTGTCAGCCTGAGCGCCGGCGAAGGATCTTTGATTGTCGCGCTTGTTCCAGAGCGCGATTACAGCGGTATGTTCCCGTGCCGCTTCCGGGCGATCAGGCGGCGTATGGCGGCCTTCGTGCCCAAGCGGTTCAGCTGCTCGATCAGCCTGTTCCGGGTCTCCTCGGGCCGGATCTCGGCGCTGATGTAGCCCCGCTGCAGGCCCAGGCGGTTGTTCATCACCGCGCGGCGGTACTCGCCGGCCTTCTGCTCCAGGAAGGCGCGGGCCTCCTGGCTGTCCATGTGGCGGGTCTCCCGGGCAAACAGTATCTCCACCGCGCCCTGCTCGCCCATCACGGCCACCTCGGACCCCGGCCAGCTGAACACACAGTCCGCGCCGATATGGGCGCTGTTCATGGCGATATACGCGCCGCCGTAGGCCTTGCGCAGTATCACGTTGATCTTGGGCACCGTGGCCTCCGAGAAGGCGTACAGCAGCTTCGCCCCGTGGCGGATGATGCCCGCCTGCTCCTGGGCGACGCCCGGCAGGTAGCCCGGCACGTCGGTGAAGGTGATGATCGGTATGCGGAAGGCGTCGCAGAAGCGCACCAGCCGGGCGGCCTTGTCGCTGGAATTGCAGTCCAGCACGCCGGCCATGTACTTGGGCTGGTTCGCGATGATGCCCACCGTCTCGCCGCCCAGCTTCGCCAGGCCCACCACCACGGACTTGGCAAAGTCCGGCTGCAGCTCCATGAACGAGCGGGTGTCGAATATGCTGCGGATCACGTCGGTCACGTCATAGCCCCGGTGGCTGTCCTCGGGCAGCGCAAAGCTGAATTCCGGGGCGTTGGCGTCCACATAGCAGTGCAGCCGGCGCTCCCGGCAGTTGGCGGGCAGCATGCCGATCAGCCGGCGCACCTGCATGAAGCACTCCAGCTCCGTCTCGGTGCACACATGGGCCACGCCGCTGTTCACGCCGTGCATCACCGTGCCGCCCAGGGCCTCGCCGGTGATGGTCTCGCCGGTCACGGCATGGATCACCTTCGGGCCGGTGATGAACATCTGGCTGATCTTGTCGGTCATGAATATGAAATCGGTGATGCCGGGGGAGTACACCGCGCCGCCGGCGCAGGGCCCCAGAATCATCGATATCTGCGGGATCCTGCCGGAGGCCTTCACATTGCGGTAGAATATGCCGCCGTAGCCGCACAGGGCGTCGATGCCCTCCTGGATGCGCGCGCCGCCGGAGTCGTTCACCGCGATGAAGGGGCACTTTTTGCGCATGGCCCGGTCCAGACCCATGGCGATGTTCTGGCCGTGCTTCAGGCCCAGCGTGCCGCCCTTGTAGGTGAAATCCTGGGCGGCCACCACCACGCGCTTGCCGGATACGGTGCCCTCGCACACGTATACGCCGTCCCGCTCGTCCGGGGTGGTGATTTCGGTATAGCGCTGGTCGTCGAACAGCAGCTGCAGTCGCTCCTCCACGTACAGCTTGCCCTTTTTGTGTTGTTTGTCAACAAGATTGATATCCATAGTCGCCTGTCCTCGTGTGTTTCAGTTGGCCGCGCGAAGGGCCGAAAGCGTCTCCTCCAGGCTCTGCAGGTCACCCACGCGCAGCAGCGTCACGCCCTCCAGCGTCTTGGCCGCCAGGCCGGTCAGCGTCCTGCCGGGGCCGCACTCGATGAAGGTGTCGAAGCCGTCCGCGCGCATGTTCAGCAGGGTCTGCATCCAGCGCACGGGGCTCATCGCCTGCTTTACCAGCAGCTCCGGGATCGGCGCGGCGTCGATGATCGGCGCGGCGTCCACGTTCATGTATACGGGAATCGACGGCGCTTCAAAGCGCTTGGTCGCGAACAGCGCCTCCAGCTTCTTCGCGGCAGGCTCCATCAGCGCGCAGTGGAACGGCGCGCTGACCGCCAGCTTCTTGCCGCGGATGCGCTGCTCCTTCGCCAGAATGATGGCCTGGTCCACCGCGGCGGCCTCGCCGGAGATCACCGTCTGCGTGGGGCAGTTGTAGTTGGCGGCCACCACATAGCCGTCGGTCACGGCGGCGCACACGGCCTCCACCTGACCGGGCGTGCCGCCCAGCATCGCCGCCATAGCGCCCTTGCCCGGGGCGACGGCATCCTGCATGCTGTCCGCGCGGAACTGTATGGTTTCGAAGGCGTCCTCCATGCCCATGGCGCCGGCGTAGGTCAGCGCGGCATACTCGCCCAGCGAAAAGCCCGCCACGCCTTCGGGCTCGATGCCCTGGTCCCTCAGCGCCATCGCTGCGGCCAGGTCAGCGGCCAGCACGCAGGGCTGGGTGTTATGGGTCAGGTTCAGCTCCTCCTGAGCGCCTTCAAAGCACAGCGTGGAGATGCCGCGGCCCAGGGCGCTGTCGGCGGTTTCAAACACCTGCCGCGCCGCGGGCTGGGATTGGCACAGGTCCTTCATCATGCCGGGAAACTGGGCGCCCTGGCCGGAAAACAAAAACGCGATTTTCATGATCGAAGCTCCTTGTTTGTCTATGTTGGCTGTAACGTAATCGATGTTATGTGGTAATTAAAACCAGATCATCTAAGGATTGATTTCATTATCAATATATCATATCGAATATTAAAAGTCAACGCATATATGTGGAAGCCTTGGCACCGCGGCCATTGTTTACACAGGGCAGGCTACGAAATTCACCATATAACCCTTGATACATCAGTAATAATTTGTTATGATGATAGTATCAACGGGCGGCGCATTGCCGCGCGGGGGAGGTTGAATATGATGCGGTCGCTGGCCGTGCTCAGGCAGTTCAGCTTCGGCACGATGCTGCTGCGCCTGCTGCTTGCCATGCTCAGCGGCGGCGCGGTGGGCTATGGGCGCTCCAGAAAGGCGCGCGCGGCGGGCCTGAGAACCTATATGCTGATCAGCATCGGCGCAGCCATGGCGGTGCTGCTCACGCTGTATCAATACCAGATGCTCACAGGCCCGTGGGCGGAAGTCGTGGCCCAGGTGGGCATGAAGTTCGATGCGGCCAGGCTGGCCTCGCAGGTCATCACGGGCATCGGCTTCCTGGGCGCGGGCATCATCATCAAGATCGCCCACCAGCAGGTCAAGGGCCTGACCACGGCCACGGGCCTGTTCGCCACCGTGATCATGGGCATCGCCGCGGGCGCTGGCTTCTATGAATGCGTGACCGTTGCGCTGGTGCTGATCGTGCTGGTGCTGAACGTGATGTCGCCCCTGGAGATCGCCTTCAAGCGCCGGCTGCGCAACATCACGCTGAATGTGGAATTCCGGTCGGTGGAGGATATCGAGCGCATCACCCGTGTGATCGAGGCCCAGGAGGCGAAGGTGTACGATATCGATGTGGAGCGCACCGAACCCAAGGACGACAAGTATCCCTCGGCTATATTCATCCTCCAGCTCAGCCGGAAGAACCACTCCCATTCGGGCATGCTCTCTTCGGTGGCGGAGCTGGATTGCGTGCACTCCGTGCAGGAACTGATTTCGTAAAAAGGGGGAGTGGGACCCATGCTTCACCTGTTTGACGGCGTTCGCGCGCTGGGCTTCGGCACGGTGGCGCTCAAGACGCTGATCGCCTGCCTGTGCGGCGCGGTGATCGGCCTGGAGCGCTCGACGAAGAACCGGCCCGCCGGCTTTCGCACGCACATC
Source organism: uncultured Eubacteriales bacterium (assembly GCA_902778045.1). GTDB lineage: Bacteria > Bacillota > Clostridia > Christensenellales > Aristaeellaceae > UBA2862. The sequence goes on along the minus strand of CACYWI010000074.1, from coordinate 3,225 downwards.
CTGGTATGCCTGGGCGCGGCGGTGGCCTCGCTGACAGCGCTGTACATCTATCTGGAGCTGCGCCTGCCGGCGGATATCAGCCGCATCGGCGGCAACGTGATCACCGGCCTGGGCTTCATCGGCGCGGGCACCATCATCATTACCAAGCGCATGAGCATCAAGGGCCTGACCACCGCGGCCGGCCTTTGGACCACCGGCATCATCGGTCTGGCCATCGGCAGCGGCTATATCGAGCTGGGCCTGATCGGCACGGTGCTGGTGCTGCTCAGTGAAACGCTGATGGCCAGGGTCAGCAGCGCGATACAGTCCTCCCCGGAATACGCGCTGGAGCTGCTGTACATCGAAAAGACCTCGCTGGACCACGTGCTGCGCTTCTGCAAGGACAACCGCATGTCCATCACCAACCTGAAGATCCAGACGATCGAGGATCCCGAGGCGAAATACGCCGCGGAGATCAGGCTGCGCGGCGCGATGAAGCAGGATGCGCTGCTGAACAAGGTGCAGCACATGCCCGGTATCGTGGCGTCGATGGCCCTGTGAACGGCCGCAAATTCGACATTACCCATTTACAAGGCCTTAATGTTTTGGTATAATAACGTTGGGATGTAAATCGCATCATCATACGCGCGAACGCGGTCAGGAGGATGGAACATGAGTTTATTCGGCAAGATGTTTGATAAGAAGGTCTGCGATATCTGCGGCGGTGATATCGGCCTGCTGGGCAACCGCAAGCTGGCAGACGGCAACCTGTGCAAGGATTGCGCGAAGAAGCTTTCCCCGTGGATGACCGATCGCCGCCAGAGCACGGTGGAGGAGATCCGCGATCACCTGAACTATCGCCAGGAGAACAGGCAGATCCTGGCCACCATTCATCCCACGCTGGTGCTGGGCACCGGCACGAAGGTGTACATCGATGAAGCGGCGCGCAAGTTCTTCGTCACCCACCTGTCCAACTGGCGCGATTACAACCCGGATATCATCGACCTTGCCCAGGTGATCGACGTGCGTACCGAGGTCACCGAGCACCGCACCGAGGAATATCACCGGGACCGCGAGGGCAAGAACGTGCCCTTCAATCCGCCGCGCTACAGGTTCAGCTATGAGTTCGAAACCACGCTGATGATCGACTCTCCGTACTTCAACGAGATCCAGTTCGAGCTGACCGACGAGCGCCCGGAGCGCCGCGGCAGCCAGGAATACCGCTATTACGAGGATATGGCCGACGCCCTGCGCGCCGCGCTGATGCCCGCGACCGTATCGCCCAAGGCCAATGCCGCCCAGAACCTGGCGGAAAGCATTACCGCCGCCCTGGGTCAGGCTGTGGCCAGCATCAATGTGAACGCGGCCAACACCATCGCCGCGGCTCAGAATGCCGCCGCTGCCGCCGCGCGGACCGTCGCCACCCAGCCCGAGCCGGAGACCTGGACCTGTGCCTGCGGCGCGGTCAACACCGGCAAATTCTGCCCGAACTGCGGCGCGAAGAGGCCTGAGAAGCCCAAGGTGTTCCGCTGCGACAAGTGCGGCTGGACGCCAGAGGACCCGACCAACCCGCCCAAATTCTGCCCGAACTGCGGCGATCCCTTCACCCAGGGCGACGCCGTCTGACATGCGTAAAGATGGGGGAGCGGACGCCGCGTCCGCTCCCCGTTTTCATTGGCTGCCATGCCTTGAACCGCCCTGGCATGGATTGTTAAATATCGCGTTTAGCCCCTGCGCCTATGGACAAAACCGCTGTAATTGTGCTATAATTCTTAATTGTCAGCGGCAATGAGAATTGCGCCAATGTAGCTCAGTTGGCAGAGCAGCGGTTTCGTAAACCGCAGGTCAAGGGTTCGAGTCCCTTCATTGGCTCCATTGACGACGAGGTGTAGCGCAGTTTGGTAGCGCGTCTTTCTGCACAAAAACAGTGGATTATTCCGGACTTCGCCGATTTCCCGGAGAAACAGATTGCGAAGGATTTTGTCGGATTATTTCGGATTCTGACCCGGTTTCCAGTCGTCCGCAGGCTGACGCGGAAATGGGCAGTTATGAACGGTTGCCAGCGGTCAGGACAGGCGCTTTTCAGACAGGAATAGCTTTATCCGGAAAGGGTTCTGCCAGTTCATCCATGTCGCTTTTTGACAGTCAGCTGATGAACAGGACATAGGTGGACACGCGAAAGCGGACATGAGAGGAAGAAGCCGGCTATCATGTGAAACGCTGAAAAGTACCGAAGGGTCGCACCAAAAACAGATCGAGGGGTGGCTTTGGGGCACAATAAATGGTAGGTTACAAAAAGGTGCGTACTTGATTTGTGGGTTGCAACATAATATAATGTTACCACACAGAAAGGAGGCAACCCCATGAAGACCAAAGACGAATTGCCGGATTGCCCCGTAGCGACGACCGTGCAGGTCATCGGCAGCAAATGGAAGCTCCTGATCATGCGCAACCTGCTGGTACGGCCCTGGCGCTTCAACGAGCTTCAGAAGAACCTGGAGGGCATCAGCCAGAAGGTGCTGACGGACAGCCTTCGCTCCATGGAAGCGGATGGCATCATCACCCGAACGGTCTATCCTGAAGTGCCTCCCCGTGTGGAGTACGCACTGTCGCCGTTGGGTGAAACGATGCGTCCCATACTGGACGCCATGCAGGCCTGGGGCAACGCCTTCAAGGCCGGGGAGCTGCCGGAAGCGTGAACGAACCAGTCCACACCCACGCATAGCGGGTGTGGTTTTTCTGTGATCGACCATAGTTACAAAAAAGTGCGTACTTGCGGGAATCCGTTTTTTTCATTATGATGTTTGTAACGGGGCAATCCCGAATCTGAAAAGGAGGAAATCTGTATGGCGCTTAAGAATCTCGCTGCCTGGAATGGTAATGTGGCGATTGCGGCCTGTGGCGCTGCCTGTGGTGCGTCCGACAAGCCCGCTGAGGAGCCCAAGCCCGCCGCCTGCGGTGCTGCTTGTGGCGCATCTGACAAGCCCGCCGAGGCTCCCGTTGCCTGCGGTGCTGCCGACAAGCCTGCTGAGGAGAAGCCCGCCGCGTGCGGCGCGGCCTGCGGTGCTGGCGACAAGTAATCGAACAACGACGACCCTCCGGCGACAGAACACCCTGCCGCCGGAGATTAACTGACAACAAATACAAGGGAGACCGGTATGAAACAGTATTTCGCCTTTCAGTGGCACATCACGGACGATTGCGATCAGCGGTGCAAGCACTGCTATATCTTCGCGGAAAACAACT
>CACYWI010000073.1 GCA_902778045.1 uncultured Eubacteriales bacterium | reverse complement strand
TACACATCCGTCCAGGACAGCGCGCGGTCCTCGCATTCCCGCTGCAGGGCGGACAGAAGCGGCGTGTTCATCGGCTGGCCCAGGCGCATCAGGCTCCGCTCCATGGCGACGGCGTCGAAGCGCAGCAGCGCGTTCATCGTGCGCCGCGCCACATCCGCTGCGGGCAGCGCGTCCGCCCTGCGGAAGGTGTACAGGAAGCCCTGCAGCCGGCCATAGCGCTTCATTGCGTCGTGATAGCCCAGCAGCCGGCTGCGGCGCAGCAGGTCAGGGTTGAAATCCAGGAAGCCGCCCAGCTCGTGCAGCGGCTTGATAGTGGTCAGCCAGGGCATTCGGGTAAATTCGGGGTGGGTGTAGTAGGGATGCAGCTCCACGGCCACCACCTCGTCCATGCCGTCGGCGAGCGCCATGTCGATGGGCAGGTTGTCGAAGTAACCGCCGTCGATGTACCGCTGGCCGTCGATGTGCCGCGCGGGAAAGATCGGGAAGCAGGAGGCCGAGGCGATCACCCAATCGCCCAGGCTGCCCGGCTTCATGCCGGAAAGCCGCATGGGCACGCCCTGCATCTGCGGCGCGCGGAAGGTCATCACGCCCAGCCGCATGCCGCCCGCCCGGATCCTGCCCTCGTCGATATGCTGGCGCACCAGCGCCTCCAGGGGCGAGATATCCATGCGCAGGTGCTTCGCGTTCTCCACCAGGAAGGGCAGCACGTCCCGCTTGCGGTGCACCATGCGCTCGATGGCGAAGTCGTCCTCGTCCTCCACGGCCAGGATCTGCTTTACCGTGATGTTCGACCACAACGCCACCGCCGGCTCCAGGTCGCCCTGGGCGAACAGCGCCGCGTTCAGCGCCCCGATGGACGTGCCGTATACGCCGTCGAACCGCAGGCCCAGCTCGTTGAGCGCCTGCCATGCCCCGATCTCATAGGCCCCGCGGCTGCCGCCGCCACTCAATACCAACGCACGCTTCATGGATACATCGCTCCTTGCTCGGGTATTTCTGTAATCATTATACCACGCCGCGCAATAGCCGCGTCCCATTTTAACATGGCAGGGGTATAATGTGCTGTGAAACGGAGGGAATAACATGAAAAACAACGACAGATTCGAAGTGATCCTGAAGGAGGGCAGCTCCCTTTCGGAAGCCGGAAGGATCCACGTTCTCGTGGACAAGGAGACCGGCGTGAACTACCTGTGGGTGGTGTCCGGCTACGCGGGCGGGCTGACACCGCTGCTGGAGGCCGACGGCAGGCCGATCATCACGAAGTAGGCGGGAGATCCGGCATGATTACCAATCGAGAAAAATCCTGCGGCGCGGTGGTATACGCGAACACTGCCGAGGGCATCCGTTACATACTGATCCACTCTCACAAGGGCCACTGGGGCCTGCCCAAGGGGCACGAGGAGCCCGGGGAAGGCGAGCGTGACACCGCGGCCCGGGAGATTTGGGAGGAGACCGGCCTGCGGGTGCGCTTTATCGATGGCTTCCGGGAGACGGACACCCACGCCCTGGTTCGGGAGGGGCGGCCCGACACGGTGAAGGACATCGTGTACTTCCTGGCCGTCTGCGACGATCCCAGGCCCTGCCCGCAAGACACCGGCGAGGTGGCCGGCGTCGCGCTGATGGACTATGAAAGTGCCCTGGCCGCGGTGCGCACCGACGACGCCTCCCGCCGCATCCTGGAAAGCGCGCGACGCTTCCTGGAGGCTGAGAGGCGCCCGTTTGCCAAAACTTCACTTGCATAATCAACCGCCTGTGGTATAATTTTTCACATAGAGGAGAGGGCCTCGCCGATACGCGCGGGGCCATGTTATCGCGTACAGGGAGGAAATCCAAATGAAGGTCAGAAATCTCGTTTCCAAGCGCTTCAAGGAGACCCCGGCGGATTGCGTGATCGCCAGTCAGGCGCTGATGATGCGCGGCGGCTACATCAAGCCCGTGGGCAACGGCATATTCACGCTGTTCCCCATCACCAAGCGCATCACTTCCAAGATCGAGAACATCATCCGCGAGGAGATGAACCGCATCGACGGCCAGGAGGTGCTTTTCCCGGTGACGATGCCCGCCGACCTGTGGCGCAAGTCCGGCCGGTATGACAGCATCGGCAGCGAGCTGCTGCGCTTCCGCGACCGCTCCGGCGCGGACATGGTGCTGGGCATGACCCACGAGGAGGCCAGCGTGCAACTGATGACCGACGTGGCCGATTCCTACACCCAGTACCCCTTCATGATCTACCAGATCCAGACCAAGTTCCGCGACGAGCCCCGCTGCCGCGGCGGTCTGATCCGCGTGCGCGAGTTCACGATGAAGGACGCCTACTCCTTCCACACCAGCCAGGAGGACCTGGAGAAGTACTACATGCGCTGCTACGAGGCCTACAATCGCATCTACGCCCGCTGCGGCGTGCCGGAGGTCGTGGCCGTGGCCAGCGACAGCGGCATGATGGGCGGCAAGGTCAGCCACGAATACATGCTGCTGACAGACGTGGGCGAGGACACCATCGTGCTGTGCAGGGACTGCAACTACCGCGCCAACATGGAGGCTGCCCCCTGCCTGCTGACCAACGAGCCCGGTGAGATCGCGCCGCTGGAGAAGGTGGCCACCCCGAACTGCAAGACCATCGAGGACCTGTGCGCCTTCCTGAAGATCGACGCGAAGCAGACCTGCAAGGCCGTCATGTACCAGCGCAACGCCGACGACAGCTTCGTGATCGTGTTCATCCGGGGCGACCTGGACGTGAACGAGACCAAGCTGCGCAACTTCCTGAAGGCGGAGGTCCACCCCGCCGTCGTCACCGAGGACAGCGGCATCCATGCGGGCTTCACAGGCCCCATCGGCCTGCCCGAGGGCGTGACCGTGGTATACGACCGGTCCCTGGACGGCATCGAGTGGTTCGCCACCGGCGCCTGTGAGGACGACATGCACTACGTGGGCTTCAACATCGCCCGGGACATCGGCCCCGTGGAATACGTGGACGTGGCCAAGGCCTTCGACGGCGGCATCTGCCCCGTGTGCGGCAAGCCCCACATCTACACCAGCCGTGGCATCGAGGTGGGCAACATCTTCCAGCTGGGCACCAAGTACACCGAGAGCATGGACATGACCTATGTGGATCAGGACGGCAGCCTGAAGCATCCGATCATGGGCTGCTACGGCATCGGCGTGGGGCGCCTGGCCGCCAGCGTGTGCGAGGCACACCGCGACGACTACGGCCCCATCTGGCCCATCAGCATCGCCCCCTGGCACGTGCAGATCTGCGCCCTGCGCGCCGACCAGCCGGAGGTGGCCGAGGCCGGCCAGAAGCTGTACGACGAACTGACCCGCCGGGGCGTGGAGGTGCTGTGGGACGACCGCAGCGTGTCCGCAGGCGTAATGTTCTCCGACGCCGACCTGTTCGGCGTGCCGGTGCGCGTGGTCATCAGCCCCAAGGGCCTGAAGAACGGCACCATCGAGATCGCCACCCGCGACAAGAGCATGAAGGAGATCCTGCCCGAAGCCGAGGCCGCCGACTTCATTGTGAAGTATGTGTCGGACGAGCTGGCAAAGCTGGAGTGCAGGCTGTAAAGGCATCAAGCATTGCACAGGCCGGTGTGAAAAAACACGCCGGCCTGTGTAACGTTTTGGGGGATTGCGTGTCTCATAAGGGAAAGGGGGTGCGGGCATGGACGACTTCGAGGCGATGTTTACCCAATACTTTTCCCGGGTCTATCGGTTTTCGCTGCGGCTGACGGGCAGCGAGCAGGCCGCGGAGGAGCTGACCCAGCAGACCTTCTTCAAGGCGCTGAAGGGCCTGAACGGCTTCCGGGGCCGCAGCGACCCGGTCACCTGGCTGTGCAGCATTGCCAAGCACGAATTCCTGAACGGCAAGCGCCGCCGGGAGGACGCTCACGGGCCGGACTCCCCCGTGTGGGACGGCGCGGGGCCGGACATCGCCGGCGGCTATGCCCGGCGGGAGGAAATCATGCGCCTGCACAGGCATCTGCACGCGCTGGAGGAGCCCTACCGCGAAGTATTCATGCTACGGGTATTCGGGGAATTGAAGTACGACCAAATCGCCGCGCTGTTCGGCAAGAGCATCAGCTGGGCCCGGGTGACCTTCTATCGGGCAAAGGCGGAGATCCAGAACCGCATGGAGGTGGAAGAGAATGAAGGAATATAGCGTCAACTGTGAAATCGCCCGCGACCTGATGCCGCTGGTGCTCGACGGCGTGGCCAGCGCATCGGCACGGGAGGCGGTAAACGCCCATGTCGCCGGCTGCGAGGCCTGTCAAAGGGTCATGCAGGCCATGGGGGCCGAGGGCGCGGCAGCCGCTGGCATCTCCGCAGAGGCCTCGGACACCCGCTTTGCCCAGTTCTGCCGGAAAATGAAACGGCAGTTCACCCGCCAGCACATCGTCGCCTGGATCGCAGGTCTGCTGGCCGTCGCCGCGCTGCTTGTAGGCGCGGGGCGCTTCGCCCATTATCAGATGTATATCAACAGCAAGCCGCTCCGGTTGACGGCTGAGGACGTGACCCTGTATGTCAGCGAAAACGACTCGCTGGTCCTCAGCTTCGAGGCCACGGAAGCGCACCCGTACGTGGGAACGGGGTGGTATATCGAGAACGACCGGCAGACGCTCTACTACCTGCCTCAGCAGCCCGCTTGGCGACAGCTTTTCGGCTTGGAGGCGGCGACCGGCACCATCTGCGACTATATGGACGCCCTGCGCGTCATCGACGGCCAGCTGATGTACTGCGAGTTTGAAAGCGTCGTCAATACCGATGAATTCGGCAATCCCCGCGAACAGTGGCAGATGACCGCCATCCACCCCGTGAAGGCGCTCTGGGTGGGCCAGGGCGATGGCGCCCAGCTGCTGTTCAAGGCGGGCGATTCGGTGGATTTCCCCCTCATGCGCGAGGACGACAAGGCGATTTCCCGCAGGTTTACTGGCGGTAAATCAAGGGGAATCAACGCAGAAATGCAGCCAAAGACGCCGAAAATGCGCTTCAGGTATTTTGGAAACGCACTCTAAAAGAACGACCCCCGCGCCGCAAAGCGCGAGGGCCTGTTTTTTTCGCGATGTGTATTACTTTTTTCCCTTGCGAACAGTCTTGTTGCCGTCAGTCACGGTGGTGGCGGTGCTGAGCCAAATGCCCTTGCCCTTGGAAGGGTTGATGCGCGCCACATTGCCCTTTACCTTGAACTTGTTCTTGCGGACCAGCTTGCGCAGGCCGGAGGGCAGCTGCTTGGCGATGTCGATCTTCCCGATCGTGTCGCAATCGCAGCGCAGCGCCGTCAACTTGCTGTTCTTCGACGCGTTCAGCTTCGTCAACGGGTTGCTGTCCACGCTCAGCTCGGTCAGCGCCTTGTTATTGCTGACGCTCAGCTTTGTCAGCTTGTTGCCCTCGCAGTACAGCTTCTTCAGCTTCGTGCACTTGCTGACATCCAGCTTCGTCAGCTTGTTGCCGCCGCAATAGAGCTCCTCGAGTTTTTTCAGCCCGGTCACCTTCAGGCCGGTCAGTTTGTTGTCGAGGACGTTCAGCTCCTTCAGCGCCTTGTTATTGCTGAGGGTCAGCTTTGTCAGCTTGTTGCTCCAGCAGTACAGTATCTCCAGCTTGGTGTTCTTCGACACATCCAGCTTGCTGATCGCGTTGTCGCCGCAATACAGCCTGACCAGCGCCTTGCATTTGCTCAGGTCCAGCTTGGTCAGCTTGTTTTTCTCCACATCCAGTTCCTTCAGCGCCGTGCACTTGGTCAGATCCAGCTTCTTCAGCTTGTTGATGCTGGCCCCCAGCTTCTTCAGCTTGGTGTTGTGGGTCAGATCCAGCTTGGTCAGCTTGTTGTCCCAGCAGTACAGCTCCTTCAGGGCCGTGTTCTTGCTGACATCCAGCTTCGTTAGCCCGTTGCCGTTGCAGGCCAGCACCACCAGCTTGCGGTTCTTGCTCACATCCAGGGACTTGATACTGGTTCGCTGCACATACAGCTCCTTCAGGTTCGGAAAGCGCTCAATGCCCTTCAGATTGGCGCAGGCACCCCGGGTCTTCTCGTCATCCGAGCCGATGTAGATCCCCTCGACCGCCGCGGCCTCGCCGTCTGACAGGAAGCCGTCGCCGTTCTGGTCGAAGCCCGCCCGCACATATTTGCGGAGGGTCTTGTCCGGGAAGTTGGCCGAGTCAAACCACACGCCGAAGCTGGCCAGCTCCGTCTTTCCGGAAACCAGCTGCGCGCAGACCGGGGTATGCAGGGAATAGTTGTCCGGATCCTTGGAATCCGTCCAGACGGCCGCGTCTTCAGTCAGATCGCACTGTACATTCCCGATCAGGCTCTTCAGCTGGTCGCTGGCAATGTTCAACTTCGCGATCAGGTTGCCGTTGCACCAGAGGGACTGCAGCCGGGTGTTCTTGCTGATATCCAGCTTCGTCAGCTGGTTGCCGTCGCACCACAGCTGCCACAGCTCGGGACAATGCGTGACGTCCAACGCTGTCAGCTGGTTGTACCCGCAGCGCAGCGATTCCAGCTTCGTATTCTTGCTGAGGTCGATCGACGACAGCTGGCATTCACCGAAATCCAGCCAAGCCAGCTGCGTGCAGCTGCGCACGTCCAACTTTGTGATGGAAGGATTGCCCCAGCAGTACAGCTCCCTCAGGGCTGTGTTCCGGCTGACATCCAGCGACGTCAGCGCATTGCTGTGGCAGGCCAGCAACTCCAGCTTGGTGTTCCTGCTCACGTCCAGGGTCTGGATCGAGGTCCGCTGGACGTACAGCTCCTTCAGGTTCGTGAACAGCTCGATGCCCTTCAGGCTGGCGCACTCGCCCCGGGCGTTCTCATCATCCACGCCCAGATAGATGCCCTCGACCGCCGCGATTTCCTCATCAGACAGGGCGTCGTCGCCGTCCATGTCGAAGCCTGCCTTCACGTAATTGCGCAGCGTCTCGTCCGGGAAGCGGGCTTCGTCGATCGCGACACCCTGTCCGCCCTCCGCCGGCATCACCGCAGCGCTGGCCGGGGCGTCCGCTTCGGCGACAGCCATATCCTCGGTCCAGAGCTCGACTTCGCCCGCCTCCGGGATCTCCGCCTCCATGGGCGCGATTTCGATCTCGAGGCCTTCGGCCAGCGCCACCGACGCGCCCAGCGTCAGCAGCAGCGCCAGCAGCAACACAAGAATTCTGTTCAGCATACCATGATCCTCCTTCAGACAGCATTTGCAGCCTGATTTTAGCACATATACGGAATCACTTGGTGCTCCGGGTGGTAGACTTTTTCCACCGAAATTCCAAAAAGGTTGCATTGGAATCGGCGGAATGCTATACTGCTCACAAACAAGCTGTGAGGTGTGGATATGGACACTTCCAAACCCGAATCTGTCACCACGGGCAAGCTGCTGAAGGACATCCGGGCGGCCCGCTCCCCCGAGGAGGCGTCCGTCTGGCACCGAGCGAACGGAGAACCCCTTCTGCAGGAGGTGCTCTACCACATGATGGAGCAGCGCTCCCTCTCCCCCAAGGATATGATCCGGCTGCTGGGCGTGCAGCGCTCCTATTACTACCACATCCTCAGCGGCGTCAAGAAGCCCTCGCGCAACATGGTCCTGCGGATCGGCTTCTGCCTGAGGGCGGACCTGAAGCAGACGCAGCGGCTGCTGCGGCTGGCGAACGCCTCCACCCTCTACGCGCGGGTGCGGCGGGATGCGCTGCTGATCTACGCCATTCAGAACAAATACACCGTGATCCAGGCCAACGAGCTGCTGCTCCAGAACGACCTGCCGCCCCTGTACCGCTATGAATAGTCCCCTGGCCTTCCCCGCGTCCCTCGAGGAGGAATACTATTTTATCCGCTGCGAGAAGTGCGCCCAGCGCAGTTCCGCGTTTTTTGCTGTTCAAAAGGCCACGGGGCAGCAGGTTCTCGTCAAGCTGGCCCGGTCCCCGGAGGACGGCCGAACCTTTCAGAACGAATACGATCTGCTGAAGCGGCTGGAGCGGCTCCGCGCGCCCGCCGCCGCCCTGTTTCCCCGGGCCGTGGCCTGCCGCGAGCTGCCCGAGGGCTTTGCGCTGATCCGGGAATACATCCCCGGCCAGACGCTGGAGGCCTATGTGGAATCGGAGCCGGCCCGCCCGGGCATCGACAGGGACACCGCCGTGCGGTGCTTGGTCTCGGTGCTGGAGCAGCTGGCGCTGCTGCACAACCTGAATCCGCCCCTCATCCATCGGGACATCAAGCCCCAGAACGTCATCATCGACCGCTGGGGAATGTGCCATTTGATCGACCTGGGCATCGCGCGGGCATGGCAGGAGGACGCCGCCGGAGACACCAGCGTGATGGGCACGGGCATCACCGCCCCGCCGGAGCAGTTCGGCTACCGCCAGACCAACCCCCGCAGCGACATCTACTCGACGGGCGTTCTGCTGCGCTATTGCCTGACCGAGCGGTACGACGAGGCCGCCGATGCGGAGATCGACTCGGATCTGCGCTCCGTCGTCCGGAAGGCCACCCAATTCGACCCGGAAAAAAGGTACCGGCTCGCGGAGGACATGCTGCGGGCGCTGAAGGCCGGCAAAGCGCCGCGACGGCGCAGGGCGGCGGTCCTTGCCCCGCTCGCGCTTGTGGCGGCGTTGGCGCTGGCCTGCCTCCTGTGGCTGCGCCCGCGCCCGGCCGGCTTCACGCTGACCGAGGAGATGTTCGCCGAGGCGCCGGAGATCTGGGCCTGCTACGCGGATCACGGGATTTACCCCTACGGCGTCCGCGCCTACCTGAACCCCGACGGTCTGCGCCTCACCGCCGACGACGGAAATATCCGCTTTACCGGGATCGGCTGGCGGCGGGAGCGCCTTTCCGTCGACGAGCTGAGGGCCTCGCTGGACGGCCTGCGCGATTCCGGCATCCCCATCCACGAGATCGTTCTCCAAAACTTCCGTCTTGAAGCCCTGGATCCCCTGGTGGAGTCCTGGCCCTACCCACTGTCGCTGATCATCGACTGCTGTGCCCTGCCCGAGGGCTGGTCCGTTCTCGGCGGCATGGGCGACATGCTGCAAAGACTGCACGTCAGCGGCGAATTCGATGCGAGCGAGCTTTCCTGGATGTCCTCCCTGACCTCGCTCAGATGGCTGGCCCTCAGCGGAGCGGGCGTGGACCTGAAATCCATCGTGAAAATGGACTGGCTACCGGGCGTCACGCTGGGCCAGGCCGGCATCGAGGACCTGACCCCCTTTGTCCGCATGACGAACCTCACAGAGCTCTCTCTCCCGGACAACCGGATCCGTGACCTCTCGCCCCTGGCCGACATGGGCCGGCTGGAATACCTGTACGTCAACGAAAACCTTGTGGAAGACCTTTCACCCCTGGCTGGGCTTAAAAACCTGAAACAAGTGGACGTGACCGGCAACCGTATAGCCGACTTCTCGCCCATTGAGCGGGACGGCATCGAGATCATCGGCCGCAACGAGCAGCATCGAAGCGCGTCATCGGATGATTGAAATCCCGGACGGTTAACGCCATATCCGGGTGTGAAGCTGAAGCGTAGACTGTAATACCGATACAAGCGTCACGCGGGTCGGTGTGAAAAATCACACCGACCCGCGTGGCAATTTGAGTTCGAAGGACACGGCCATGACCGGGCCGGGCTATGGGTAATCCACGGACAGCTTTTCCCGCAGGTCGAGAATCTCCTGCTGCGAAAGACCGATCTGACCCAGGAAGTGCTCGGCACATGCCATCAGGTCCACGCCCTCATCGAAGATGCTGTCGATGCCGAAGGCCTTGGACAGCTGCTTGTCGATCTTGTGCTTCACGATGTAATCGTAGGCATCCGTATCGGGAAGGATGCCGTAGTAGTTGTAGTAGGTCAGCATGTAATCGGCAGCGACCTCGTCGGCGGAGGCGCCCATCAGGCACTCCAGCAGGGCGCAGGCCAGGCCGGTCCGGTCCTTGCCGTAGATACAATGCACGAGATAGGGCCCCTCGCTTTGACCGATGAAGCGGAAGGCGTCCGCCATCCTGTCCATGTTGTACTGGCTCAGGGCGGTGCCCGTCAGATACTTCGCCCAAACGTTGATCGTGGAATAGTAGCTTTCCTCATAGCCGCTGAAGGACTTCAGCGCGCTTCGGTTCTCCGACAGGTTGACCGCGCTGCGTATCCCGGCGTTCCAAGCGGCAGTATCCACCTCGCTGTTGCGATTCACATCATCCCTGATCGGCGATGACGATCGATACAGCGCGTTCCTTCCCATGCCCGTGGTATTGACGCGGCGGAAATTGGCGAACGCCTCGTCCGTCAAATCGGCATAGTCACAGCGCTCCATGCCGATGACCAGATGATTCATCAGGTTTTTCGCGCCATAGAGGATCTTCGGGCCGCAATACAGCGTGATCGAGGAAGGCACCGAGGCGTTCAGCGCCTCAGAGCTGTACCAGGAAACGGCGCTGTCGCTCTTGGAATACAGGCTCTTGTCATTCAGCAGCCGATTCAGCGGCTCCGACATGGTGGCGGCGTCCAGCCGGACCAGGCTGTTGCCCTGGCATACCAGCACCGCCAGCAGGGCGTTCTGGGTGACGTTCAGCTTGGTCAGCCGGTTGTTCTGGCAGTACAGCCGGGTCAGCCTGGCATTTTGGGTCACATTCAGCCTGCTCAGCCGGTTGTTGGGGCAGGCCAGCTCCACCAGCGCGGCGCACTTGCCCACATCCAGCGCGGTCAGCGCGTTGTCGCCGCACCACAGGGTTTGCAGCCTTGTGTTCTTCTTCAGGCTCAGCTGCTTCAGCTTGTTGCCGCTGCAATACAGCTGCGTCAGCTTGCCGTTGCCGGACAGGTCCAGCGCCTCCAGCTTGTTCCCGGAGACATTGAGCCATGTGAGGGCAGCGCATTTCCCGACGCTGATCTTCGTCAACTGGTTGTCCTCTGCATTGACCTCGGTCAGCGCCTTGTTCTTGTTCAGGCTCAGCCGCTTCAGCTTGTTGCCGGAAACATCCAGCTGCGCCAGCTTGCTGTTGGCGGAGAGGTCCAGCGCCTCCAGCTTGTTTCCCGAAACATCGAGCCAGGCAAGGGCGGCGCACTTGCCGATGCTGACCTTCGTCAGCCGGTTGCCCTCGGCATTGACCGTGGTCAATGCCTTGTTCTTGTTCAGGCTCAGCTTTTTCAGCCGATTGCCGGAAACATCCAGCTCCACCAGCTTGGTGTTTTTTTCGAGGTCCAGCGCGGTCAGCGCGTTGTCCCTCACATACAGGTACTTCAGCTTTGTAAAGTACTTCACGCCGCCGAGATCCTCGATGCCCCGGCCGCTGAGGTCCATCACCTTCACCGCCGCGCGCTCTTCCTTCGACAGATAGCCGTCACAATCCGCGTCCAGCTCCGTCTGGATATAGTAGCGAAAGCGTTCGTCCGGGAAGTTCTTCTTTTTAATCCGCACGCCCCCGCTATTCGTCGCGGCGGAAACGGACTTCGGCGCCAGGTCCTGCTGGTCTTCATCAACGGGCAGCGACGCCTCCTCCGCCTCGGCTACGGGCGCGTCCACCTGGTCGGCCCACAGAACGGCATCCCTGGTCGCAAAGGCCGGCATTTCCATCAGCAGGAACACGCACAGAACCAGCGCCATGATCCGTTTCATGCACGTATCCCTCCCCACAAACACCCCATTTTATCCTATCCCATTATAGCCCACGCCCGCGCGCCTTGTCAACTTCGATCCGGCGGCAGATTGTGTGGCATTTTCACAAACCTTAACATATAAGCCTTTTCAAACACGCCAATTTATCGTATAATAGTAGAGATGGAATATAATTACCGCCTTGAAGCGGAACATATGATGGAGGAATGACCATGGCAATCATCGATAAGATCAAGGCAAAGGCGAAGGCCGACCTGAAGCACATCGTGCTGCCCGAGGGCGAGGAGATCCGCAACGTGCAGGCCGCGGTGATGATCCGCGATCAGGGCCTGGCGAAGCTGACCCTGCTGGGCAACCCCGACAAGGTGAAGGAGGTCGCCGCGGGCGCGGACCTGACCGGCATCGACATCATCGATCCCACCACCAGCGACAAGGCTCCCCTGTACGCCGCCACGCTGTACGACCTGCGCAAGGCCAAGGGCATGACTGAGGAAGACGCCGCCGCGAAGGTGGCCGACCCGATGTACTACGGCATCATGATGGTCAAGCTGGGCGACGCGGACGGCCTGGTTTCCGGCGCGATCCACTCCACCGGCGACATGCTGCGCCCCGCGCTGCAGGTGATCAAGAGCAAGCCCGGCATGAAGACCGTGTCCTCCTGCTTCCTGATGGAGTGCCCCAACAAGGCCTATGGCGACGAGGGCGTGATGATCTTCTCCGACTGCGGCGTCATCCCGAACCCCACCGCCGAGGAGCTGGCGAACATCGCCCTGGGCGCGGCGGATTCCGCCCGTTCCCTGGCCGGCATGGAGCCCCGCGTGGCCATGCTGAGCTTCTCCACCAAGGGCAGCGCCAAGCATGAGAACGTGACCAAGGTGCAGGAAGCCACCCGCATCGCGCAGGAAATGGCCCCCGACCTGATGCTGGACGGCGAGCTGCAGCTGGACGCCGCGCTGGTCGAGAAGGTCGGCCAGCTGAAGGCCCCCGGCAGCAAGGTGGCCGGCCATGCCAACGTGCTGGTGTTCCCGGACCTGGGCGCCGGCAACATCGGCTACAAGCTGGTGCAGCGCCTGGCGGGCGCCGAGGCCTACGGCCCCATCCTGCAGGGCATCGCCAAGCCCTGCAACGACCTGTCCCGCGGCTGCAGCGCCGAGGATATCGTGGCCACCGTGGCCATCACGGCGTGCCAGGCGCAGGCGTAAAGCCTAATGGCGGGGGACCTGCTTCCCCCGCCATGACCACCCCTTTGACAGATTTGCCTGAAATCGCAGGCGATTTCCGGGCGGCAAATCTGTAAGGTTGCCTTTTTTGCTCTGGTCGGCAGGCTCCCTGCCGCAAAAAAGCCCCCGTTCCCGCCGCGCATGTCGCCGGGAACGATTAAAGATCGGGGCGCTGCCGTCCATGGGCCTGCCGGCCCGCGCTCACTGAAAACATGCCACCGGCATGTTTTCCGGGCGCTCGCGCCCCCCGATACCCCAGTCAAGTCAGTTTAAAGGAGAAGTGCGAAGTATGAAGATTCTCGTCATCAACGCCGGTTCCTCTTCCCTGAAGTTCCAGCTGATCGACATGGACAACGAGTCCGTGATCGCCAAGGGCCTGGTGGAGCGCATCGGCACCGTCGACCCCACCACCGACCTGACCTATGAGTGGGCGGGCCAGAAGATCAAGCAGAAGCAGCTGAAGAAGTGCGACACCCACGCCAAGGCCATGGAGATCGTGCTGGGCGTGCTGGTGGGCCGCGA
>CACYWI010000072.1 GCA_902778045.1 uncultured Eubacteriales bacterium | reverse complement strand
TTCTTCACGCTGTAGCTGCTCTTCTTGAAGCTGACCTTCGTGGGCTTGCTGGTCACGGTCACCTTCACGCTGGCGCGCACGCCGTTGTTGGCGACCACGCAGATCGTGCAGCTGCCGGTCCCCTTGGCCTTGATCTTGCCGGCGGAGGATACCGTCGCCACGTTCCGGTCGCTGCTGTAGTAGCGCAGCGCGTTGGTGTGCGCCACCAGCTTCCTGCCGGACTTCACGCCCTTCACGCTGGCCTTGATCGTGCTGCTCTTCCCGGGCAGCAGCGTCACCTTCGCGGCCTTCACGGTCACGGATTTCGCGTTGGTCCTTGCGCTGTTGTACCCGCCGGCGATGGCATGCACCTTGGGGCTGGCCTTCCCGATGTAGGTCTTGACGCCCTTGACCTTCTTCCAGGCCCTCACGTATCCCTTGTAAGTCCTGCCCTTCTTCAATCCGGTAACGGTATACGACGTCTTTTCGTTCCCCTTGACGGTCTTGCGCAGCGGATAGTTGCCCTTGCCGTCGCAATACTTGACGAAGATGTCGTAGCCCTCCGCGCCCTTCACCTTCGTCCAGCTGAGCTTCAGCGCGGAGCTGCCGGAGGCCTTCATGCCGGCAAGCATGGTGTAATCGGGAACGGCCAGGCGCTTCGTCGGCGCGGGCGTCGCCGTGGGCTTGACGGTCGGCGTGGCTGTGGGCTTCGGCGTGGCCGTGGGCTTCGGCGTGGCCGTGGGCTTCGGCGTGGCTGTGGGCTTCGGCGTGGCTGTGGGCTTCGGCGTGGCCGTGGGTGTCGGAGTGGCCGTGGGTGTCGGAGTGGGCGTGAGTGTCGGAGTGGGCGTGGGTGTCGGAGTGGCCGTGAGTGTCGGAGTGGGCGTCGGCGTGGCCTTCGCCGTAATGGTCAGCTTCGCGCCGGTGAAGTGCATGGTATAATTTTTGCCTGCGCTCAACGTTCCGATCGTGATGGCGTAAGCGCCTGCCTTTTCGCCCTCCTCCCGGGACAGAGAACCGGTCAGCTTGTCCGCTCCCACCAGTCCGGTAACCATGAAGGTCAGCTCCGGATCGGCCTGATCTTCCACCTTGGTCTTTGCGTCGGCCGTGACCGCAACGCCCTTTTTATTTATGGTCAGGTTCGCGGGTTGGTAGGTCAGCGCGTAGTTGCCGCCGGCCGCGAGGGTGCCCTGGGTGATGGCATAGCTGCCCGCGTCCTCGCCGCCGGCGCGGGTCAGAGCGCCAGTCAGCTTATCGCTGCCAACAAGGCCGGTCGCCTTGTACGTCAGCGCCGGGTCGGCCTCGCCATAGGTCTTGGACTTCGCCTCGGCGGTGACGGTCAGGGGCTTCTTGTTGATCGTCAGTTTCGCGTCCGTGTAGGTCAGCGCGTAGTTGCCGCCGGCCGAGAGGGTGCCCCGGATGATGGCGTAGCTGCCCGCGTCTTCGCCGCCGGCGCGGGTCAGAGCGCCGGTCAGCTTATCGCTGCCAACAAGGCCGGTCGCCTTGTACGTCAGCGCCGGGTCGGACTCGCCGTAGGTCTTGCTCTTGGCGTCAGCGGTGACGGTCAGGGGCCTTTTTGTAATGCTGAACGTGCCGCCATTCACGCTGACGGTGTAGTTCGGGTTCGCCCCCGGCGTGACAGTGACGGCATAGTCGCCCACACCCTGTCCCGGCGCGCGGCTCAGGGTGTAGTTGATCACGTCACCCTCCGCCGCGCCGGTGACGGTGGCAGTCAGCGTCGGGTCGGTCGCCGCGCTGTTGTCGTAGACCTTGCTCTTGTTGTCAGCCTTCACGGTGACCGCCCTGGGGTTGATCGTCAACTTGCCGTTCGTTGTGCCGGTGACCACGTAGTTACCGGTGGAGTCCCTGGTCGTGTTCACTGTGACGCCGGAGAAGGTCACGGCATAGTTGCCCGCGTTGATGCCCTTGCCTGAGGCGCTGACGCCCTCAAAGGTCAGACCTTCCACGCTGCAGGCATAGCCCGTCACCGTCTTTTCCGTGCCGTCGTAGACATCGGTATCCCGGCTGTTGGCCGTCAGCGTCACCGCCGAGGGGGAGATGGTAAACTTCACCGCCGCCGTCACGCCGCCATAATACCCGTCGGTCTCCTGGACGGTCGCCTTCAGCCAGTAATCCCCGGCGTTCGCGGGCCTGCCGCCCTCCGCCGCCGCGCCGTTGGCCGTGGTGGCCTTGTTCTCGCAATTCCCGTCCGTGTAGTAGGTATAGTTCACGTCGCCGCCGCCGGGGTTGCCGCCGTCGACGATGGCGGGCTCGCTTGCCGCTTCGCCATAGGTCCAATCGGAGATGGTCGCTTCGGGTGAAATGGGCAGCTTGAACACCGACGATACGGTCACGGCCTTTGTGGGCATGGTGAACGAGCGGGCGCTGTCCGTGCCGGTGAGGGCCACTTTGCTGCCGTCGGCGTCTTCGGCCGTGATGCCGCTGAGCGAATAGCCGTTCGCCGCGTCCGCTGTGATGGCCAGCGCGACGGTCGCGCCTTCCACCGCCTTTGTGGCGGGAATGCCGTTCACCGACGCGGTCACAGCGTTGTCGGTATTCGCCGGGGTGACCGTTATCGTGATGTCATAGGCGTCGCAGGGCACGAGCGTCCTGCCGCCCATTTCGGTTTTCAGCGCGTCAGCGACGGCCGCGTCGCCCGTCGCCGCGAACACCGCGCCGAGGGTTCCGCCCTCCTGTTGCTCACAGAAGTCCTTCTCCAGCTTCACGGCGCCGCTGTAGCTGCTGGCGGTGACGGACATGGCGGCCCGGGTCGCGTCGCTCCAGTCGAAGGTGATCGTGCCGGTGGGCGTGAAGTTCGGGTTATTGTTGGCTCTGCCGCCGCCGATGCCCGCGCCGCCGTCGGTGCTCGTCGCCGTGACCTTACCGCCGGTGATGCGGATGCCCGTAAAGTCGCCGCCGCCGGTGTTGCGCCTGCCGCCGCCGATACCCGCGCCTCTTCTGCTCTTCGCCACGACCGTGCCGCCGGTGATCTCGATCTCGCCGCCATTGCCGTTGCTGCCTCCGCCGATGCCCGCGCCGGCGGCGCTGCTTTCCGCCGTGACCTTGCCGCCGGAGACGGTGATCCTGCCGTTGTTGTTGGTGCCCTGGCCCGCACCGATGCCCGCGCCGTTGCCAGCGTTCTTCGCTGTGACATCGCCGCCGTTGATCGTGACGTCGCCGCCGCTGGCCGTGCTCGCGCCGCCAATACCGGCGGAACCCGCACTGCCGATCGCGTACACCGCGCCGCCGTTGATGACGACCGTGCCGCCCGTCTCTTTGCCGCTTTTAATGCTGCCGCCGATGCCCGCGCAATTCGTTGCGCAGGTGACGTTCGTGCCGTCGGTGGTGCCCGCGTACAGCGCGCCCATGCCGCTGCCCGCGCTCTGCGACCAGATCGTCAGGCCGTTGCCCCCGGCCACAGTGACGCCCTCTTTGGCTGTCAGCTTTACTCCGTCACAGAGGACCAGGTTCACGTCGCCGGTGACCTCGACGCGCGTGTCAAGGGTCGTGTCCGTCGCCACCGCGTACCAGCCGCCGAGGGGGGTGTCGCCGGTCATGTCGCCGCTCACCTGCAGGCACACCTTCGGGCTGTTTGCCGCCGACGTGCCGTCGGCGTTGATATAGGAGACCTGCACCGCGTGGCAGGCGTCGCAGACCTTCAGCGCATCGGTGCCCTGGAAGTCGTGTGCAACTTCTCCGCCCTGCGTCACCCGGCAGTATTGGCAGCTGTAGATATTGTGCGTGGTCTTGGTGATCCAGACGCCATTAGCCGCACCGTCATGTTCGCAGGGCCTGATCTCGGCATACACATTCCCCATGCAGGCATCCACGCGTCCATCCGGCCATGCGAGGACGGCTTCATTGTTCGAATCGTTCGCGCCGGCCCAGACGCGGGCCGTGTCGTAGAGGGTGAGCGTGCCGAACGTGCCCCGCACGCCCGGGCCGATGGCCGGGACGACGCTCCCGTCTTCGAGATAGCCGCTGTAGCCCGCGGTGGCCGTCACGGTGGCCGAGCCGCCGATCACGACCTGGTTGACCGTGGCGTTGAAGCCGCAGCCGATGCCCGGACCGGCTTCGCCGCCGCTGGAGGCGGTCTTGCTGGAGCTGAGGATGCTGCCTCCGGTGATGGTGATCGTGCCGGCGCTGCCCTTGCCGCCCGCGCCGATGCCCGGGCCGGCGTTGCTGCCCGCCGCCCGGATGCTGCCGCCGGTGATGGTGATCGTGCCGACCCTGCCGGCTTCGCCGCCGCCGATGCCCGCGGCGTACTGGCCACCCCACAGGGCATACTTCGGCTGGGCCTCGACCACCGTCGCCGCGCCGCTGATGGTGATGGAATCGATATTGCCGTTGGAGCCCGCGCCGATGCCCGCGCCGCTGGTGCCGCCGGTGGCGTAGACACTGCCGCCGGTGATCTCGACGCTGCCGCTGCCGCCGGTCCACGGTCCGGAACCGATGCCCGCGGCCCAGTAGCCGCCGATGGCGTGGATCTCGCCGCCCGCGATTCGGATCATTCCGGCGCTGCCGTAATAGCCGCCGCCGATGCCCGCGCCATAGTTGCCGGCGGCGTAGATCGCGCCGCCGTTGACGGTGATCGCGCCGGTTTCGGTGTGCGAGCCGTCGCCGCCGATGCCCGCGCAGTCCCCACCGAGCGACGCTGACACTCCGTCCGTCGTGCCCGCGTAGAGCGCGCCCTTTTCGTTGCCCAGGCTCTGGGCCCAGATCGTCAGGCTGCTGCCGCCGGCGACGGTGATGCCCCCCTTGGCCGTCAGCTTCGCCCCGTCGCACAGGATCAGGTTCACGTTGCCGGTGACGGTAACGCGGGAGGTGATCGTCGCCTCGCCATTCGCCACGTACCAGCCGCTGCTCCAGGCAGTGGTGTCGGATTCGACGAGGGTGAACGCCGTCACCGGGGTCTGCGCCGCGCCGGCGGCGTTCACATAGGGAGCGGAGGTGGGCTTGAACGTCGCCGTCACGGTCACGTCCTGCGCGGGCATGGTGAAGGTGGTCTCCGCGGCGGAGGCATCGGCAAAGTCCACGCCGTCGCCTGTCCACCGGTTGAAGGCATAGCCTTCTTCTGGCGCGTCCGCTGTTATTGTCACCGTATCGCCCGCGTAAGCCTCGGGGACTTTGGCCGTGCCGCCCACGACGGTGACGGCATGGGGAATCGGCTCGATCAGCACCTCCGCGGCGCGGCTGCCGTCCTTTTTAACGATTTTCTTGCCATCGTTCTTTCCCTCCGCGGGCGTGACGATGCCCAGCCTGTCGGCGAGGGTGAGCGTGCCTCTGCTTTCAATCAGGTGATTATTATCGACCGCCTCCTCGCAGTGCACGCGGGTGACGCCGCTCTGTATGTCGAAATCGGAACGGCAGTCAAAGCTCGCGCATCCGCCTTTCACTGAAAATGCGCCGCGCTTCAGCGTAAGCTTTCCCACAGCCAAAACGCAAATGTAGTCGCCTTTGTTCTCCACCGTGAACGAATCGCCTTCCAGTGTGACATCCCCATCGCCGGAAAGGCTGTAGTAAGAATCGTTGACGATTTTGCAAGTGCCGTATTTCAGCGAGACACTGCCGTGGGAGGAGATGCCATGGTGCGCGGACCGTATGTCCACGTCGCCGGTCACCGTCATATCTCCCGTGGAGTAAATGCCATAGTTAGTCCCCGCCGTGACTTTCAGCCCGCCCGCCGCACTGATTCCGAGGCTGCCGACCGTGAAAATGCCATATCTCTCTTCAGGTTTGTTCAGCACAAGCCCGTTGGGAGCGACAATATTCAGATCCTGCCTCGCATCAATGATGGCGGTACTATCTGAGCCCGTCAGCGTGATCTTCTCGGGAAAAGTCAGCGTCTGAGTATCCGGGGCATAGGAGACGCCGGAGTTGTTGCCCAGGATGTCGCTTATGTTATCGCTGGTCACCGGCACGCCGCTTACCCAGAGGGAATAGGTAGTCGTGGCGGCCTTGATGGTGACCGTGCCGGGGGTAAAGGTGGCGGAGAATTCCTGTGCGGCCTGGTCGGCGATGGTGGTATCATCAAAGCCGATGCTTGCCGTCCCGAGGGCGGCATCGCTCTTCACGGTGAAATTGGCATAGAACAGTACGCCCGTCTCCGTAGTGGTTTCCCCGGCCCGGTAGTAATGTAGGCTTTCGACGCCCTGCTGACCGGGAGAGGCCGGATCGGCAAATTCGCCCAGCGTGAAGGAATCCAGCGTGAGCTTGTCGCTTTCATAGGACAGCGTGATCCCCGCGGCTGCAAAGCCCGTATTCTCCGTGACCCTGATGGGCACCTGGAAGGTATCGCCGCGGTGCAGCGCCGACAGCGCGCTGGTGTCGGCCTGTATCGTCACGCCGGGGGCCGAAAGGCGTGCGTTTTTGATGCTGTACGCAGTGCCTGACAAGTGATCCACTTCATCAGTGGATCCGGATGCTTCATCGGCGACGATCGATTCATCGGTGGGCATGACTTCATCCGTCGCGATGCTTTGCGCCGTGCCACCGTCCCACGGGTCGGCCGGTCCATTCTCGCTGGAATACCCGTCGGGGGAAGGCCTTTGGGCGTCGCTGTCTTCGGTTTTTGTCGTTTCGTCGCTTACCGTCGCTTCCGCTGCCTGTTCATCACCGGCAGGTTCCTCGACGGGCTGCTCGTCGGCAGGTAGCTCTGCAGGTTCCTCTGCTTGCTCCTCGGCAGGGTCTCCCAAAGGCTTCCCCTCTGGGAAGACCGAAGTGCCAGGGAAATTCTCCTGTGGAGAGCTTTCAGCGGGGTCAGGCTGGTCAGCCCCTTCTGGCTCGCCGTCAGGCGAGACCGATGAGCCTCCCTCGGCAGCAGCTTCCGCTTGCGCGCCGGCCTTGTCTTTGTTGTCCTCAGGCTCCTCTTCGAAAGCGCTGTCTTCCGCATCGACGACCTCATCCGTCCCAGCCTCCTGCTGGTCCGCCTCCCACGGATCTGCCGCCCCATTCTCACTGGAATCCCCAAAGGGGGAGGGCTTTTGGAGATCGGTTTCCTCGCCCTCAGTGGGCTGCTGGCCCTCAACAGGCTGTTCGGCGGGTTCCTCCGGCTCGTCCTCAGCGGGCTGCTCATCCGCGGGCTGCTGCCCGGCAGTTTCTTCCGCCTCGTCCTCAGTGGGCTGCCCTTCCTCGGTGGGCTGTCCGTCGGGTTCTTCCGTCTCATCCTCTGCGGGTTTCCCGTCATCAACGGGCTGCTTCTCCTCTGCGGGCTGTTGGCCCTCAACAGGCTGTTCGGCGGGTTCCTCCGGCTCGTCCTCAGTGGGATGCCCTTCCTCGGTGGGCTGTTTCTCCGCGAGGCCCTCCGCCGCCACGAACAGGGCAAGTACGTTCACTTCGGGGCAGAGCGGATCCGGGTGGGCGATCACCGGGTCGGCGGCGCCGTCGCCGTCCGCGTCGGTGAACACCGGCGTGCCGTCCTCCAGCGCCCAGCCGGCAAACCGCTGCCCCTCCGGGGCGGCGGGGTCTTCGGGCGGAAGGATCGTGTCCCCGTCACTGGCCTCCAGGGTGGTCAGCAGCGTGTCATCCACGATGAAGCACCAGGTCACGATGCTGTCCCGCGCCGGTTCTCCGGCATCGGACAGGTCCGGCTCCACCGGGGGCAGTTCGATGTCGGGATCGGGCTCCTCCAGGGGCACGTCCTCCAATTCCATGACCTCCGGTTCAAAGTCGACAATCTCAATCTCCGTCTCGTCGTTGATCGCATCTTCAAATGCGGTAATCCCTTCGGTGGGTTCTTCCGCAAGCGCGAACGTAGGCGCGGCAAGCAGCAGCGCGATCAACAGCGCCAGCGCCCGTTTCAGGCTGTACTTCATATGCATCATGATTTCCTCCCTCGCAAGGTCTCCTGATCCCGGTGTAAACCGCCTTCTTCTGTTGCTTCTGTGCTTTCCCGGTCTTGGAGGATCCGGTCGGTTTTCCTCTTTCTTCCCTGTACGCAGGCCACGGTCACCACCACGCCCAGCATGAACGCGAGCACCGCCGCCAGCACATAGCCCCCGGCGTCCTCCGACAGCATGGACGCCCCGGCGTAGCCCTCCGCCGCAGGCCGGTGCGTGAGCCCTCCGAGCCTTCCGATCAACGCGGCCAGCGCGACCATCAACGCTCCGCTGGCCGCGCCCGCGGACGCGATGCGCTTGCGCCGCAGCGTAGCGGCCCGCGCGTGCACCGCCAGGATCAGCTCCTCCGTCGTCTTCACATCGATCCCTCCATGCTCAAAGTCTCTCTATCTGGTAAGACAACGAAACAGGAAAAACTCCTATGCCAAGTCTGCGGTTTAACCAAATGTTTACATTGATAAAGATAAAAAAACGGCCTCCGCAGGGAAGGCCGATCATCGGGGAAGGCTTTTGGAATAAAGCCCGGTAGCAGGTTGCCTTCCCCTCTGGGGAAGGTGGCATTTGCGGAGCCTGCGGAGCAAATGACGGATGAGGTCGTTTCGCACAAACATCCTGTCAATTCAGGATTTTAACGACTGAACAGTTACGTGTGTGTGTCATTGTTCGGACGGGAAAAACCTTCGCCTCAGCAGCACGGTGCCGAGGCCGGTCAGTATCGGCAGCGTGTAGCCGACGACGGCGACCGCGCCGGTCTGATCTACCAGGATGTTGAATATGCCGTGCCAGGTGATGGACAGGCACAGCGCGCCGAGGGTGCCGGCCACGCGCAGCGACAGCCGCTCCCACAGCCGGGCCATGCCGATGGCCGTGATCGCGCCGCAGGCCACGTGCATCGCGCCGGTGGAAAAGCCCCGGATCAGCAGGCGCAGCGCCTCTTCTGCGCCGTTCACGATCAGGTAACAGGCGTTCTCCAGCGTGGCAAAGCCCACCGCCACCATCAGCGCCTCCCCGGCCACCGCGCTGCCGCGGGGCTCGAACACCAGCAGGTAGAACAGCACCGGCAGCAGCTTCATGATCTCCTCGACCACCGGGGCGATCTCCACCGATGCCGCCCGTGCGTCTGCGCCCAGTATCAGCGCGAAAAACGAATTGATGTAGGCGGAGATCAGGCAGGTCACCATGCCCGAGAGGATGAACAGCAGCGACCGGCGGCGGGGCCCGGCGGTGCACAGCACCGCCACGATCAGCGGCGCGGCCAGGCAGATGAACACGTTTTCGATGTAGGTCACGCGCCCGCCCCCTTTCGGTACGCCGGCAGGAACAGCAGGACGGTCAGCGTCAGCATGCAGTCGAACCATAGATAGGGGTTCGCCCAGGTGTCGCCCGACCAGAAGCAGGAGGACGTCCACGCGGCGTACTCGACCAGGCAGAAGACCAGCGTGACGACGTACAGCCATCGGCGGGCGCTCTCCTCCGGGTGACTTCGCAGGTAATACAGCCCCCGCGCCGCGTGGCCCCCGCGCCGCGTGCGTCAGCAGCAGGCTCATCATCACCGCGGCGATCACGTTGCCCACGTAGTCGCCCCAGCGCATGTAAAACACGCACATCACCGTGGTGAACAGGGGGAAAAGCAGCGCGGCGCGCCAGCGGGTCTTGCGCTCATAAGGGTCGGAGACCAGCTGGAGCAGCAGGTAGAGGAACAGATACGCCGCGTACCAGCTGAGCTCGGATACATAGAACAGCTTTGGCGTATGCCCGTAAAACAGCAGGTACAACAGCCAATACAGGTCGCCCAGGGCGTAGCTGCCGTAGAATAGCGTCAGCATCGCGTCCGCCCGAACAGCAGGTACAACAGCCAATACAGGTCGCCCAGGGCGTAGCTGCCGTAGAATAGCGTCAGCATCGCGTCCGCCCGGCGGCGGCTGCGCACGGCATATGTGCCGGAAACCGCCGTGCATACCAGCAGAAGCGCCAGCTGGACGGCATTTTCAATGCTTTCGATCATGGCGCTCGTCCTCCCCGTCCCGCTGTCTTCGCATAAGCAGGCATAGCACCGTCACCGCCACGCCCAGCATAAACGCCACGATGCCCACCACGGCAAAGCCCAGCGCGCCGGAATCTGCGAGGATGCTGGCCTGCATGGCCGCGCCGCCATTGCCGGGAACCAGCTTATCCTGAAGGGAGGGCATCGCCTGGGCCAGCAAGGCGATCAGCGCCAGGGCACAGGCCGCCGCACCGCCACCCATGAAGATTGTCCGCCGCCTGCTTCGTTTGCGGCGCATTTCCGAAGCCCTGCCGTGCACCGCGTTGAGCATTTCCTCATTCGTTCGCATCGGTGATCCCCTCCTTGATCAGCTCCGCCTTCATCAGTCGCTTGCCCCGTGAAAGCAGATTGTCGATCCGCTTTGTGTTCACGCCCAACACCTGGGCGGCCTGGGCATAGCGCATGTCCTCAAAGAAGATGAGCCACAGCGCCTCCCGGGGCTCGGGATCGATCCGGTCCAGGCACCGGCGCACCGCCTGCCGGCGCTCGTCCCGCAGGTATTCGTCTTCGGGGCGCGCTGCCAGCGCCTCCGCGGCCTGGGTCTCCTCCAGGCTGAACGCGGGCAGTCTGCGCTTCAGGATGTGGAACCGCGTCGCCCGATTGCGCGCGGCCCTGTAGAGATACGCCTGGAAGCCGCCGGGGCGGATGGCGGGCTTTTTCAGCATCACCGCCGCGAAGGATTCGATGGCCAGGTCCTCCGCGTCGTGGATGTCGTGCGTCAGCCCCGCCAGATACAGCACCAGCCGGCCGCCCGTGTACTTTGTGATCAGCGCGTCAAAGCAAGCGGTGTCCCCCGCCAGGTAGCGGCGGTACATTTCGTCATCGCTGAACATGGCGGCAGCCCCCTTCGACAATCTATCATAGTATTATTGTACCTGAAGAATGGGTTTACGTAAAGCATGTGAATGCTGATTTCTATAAAAATGTGAAAAACATGAAAAAGGACGCCCGAACGAATCGTGCGTCCTTTGCATGGGGACGGTGCGTTTAATCCAGCGGCTTCATCGTCGGGAACAGCAGCACGTCGCGGATGGAATCGCTGCCGGTCAGCAGCATCACCAGCCGGTCCACGCCGAAGCCGAGGCCGCCGGTGGGGGGCATGCCGTACTCCAGGGCGTTGACGAAGTCGTAGTCCACCTGGGCGCGGCTGTCCGGGTCCAGGGCCTTGCGCTGGGCCACCTGCTTTTCAAAGCGCTCGCGCTGGTCCAGCGGGTCGTTCAGCTCGGAGAAG
>CACYWI010000071.1:4475-12953 GCA_902778045.1 uncultured Eubacteriales bacterium | reverse complement strand
CTGCTGGGCGACTGGCCCTGTGTGTCCGTGACGGTGCCCTTTGGGAACAGCCGCTATCGCCTGGTGTGCGACAAAAAGGCCGCCCGCGTGACGCTGGACGGCCGGGAGGTCGAGGAGGAGTACATCACCATGACAGACGACGGGCGGGACCACGAGGCCCGGTTTCCACGGCGAGTGAGATAAGGGGACGGTTCCTTATCTCATTTTCCCTGCGAAAAAGTGAGATAAGGAACCGTCCCCTCATCTCAAAGATCCTCATCCGAGGCTGTATCAAAATGATTTGATACAGCCCCACCGTCCCCATGTTTCACTTGGTCTTCTTCTTTATCGGGTCAGACCAGGCGGAATAGTAATTCGTCTTGCTGCTCACCTTCTTGTAAGCCCGGATGCGCACATAGTACGTCTTCTTCGCCTTCAGCTTGGTGATCGTCTTCTTCACGGTCGCGGCCTTGGTGATCTTCACGGTCTTGGCCTTGGTGAACTTGGAATCGGTGGCATACTGGATCTCATAGCCGGTGATGCCGCCCTTGCCCTTCGTCCACGACACGGTCAGCTTCTTTGCTCCGGCCTTCAGCTTCAGCCCGGAGACCTTCTTCGGCTTGATCTTGAAGGTCTTCTTCACGCTGCCGGTGTACTTGTTGATGCCCTTCACGGTCACGGTGGCCTTGCCGGTGTTCTTGTTGTCGGCATAGGTGACCTTGTAGTCCGTGCCCTGCTTCAGCGTCTTGCCGTTCAGCTTCACCGACGTCACGGCGGGCTTGCGGGCCTCGCCGTTGTAGGTGTAGGACGTGGTCTTCAAGGTGACCTTCGCCTTGGCGAGGCTGACCGGCTTCGCGGTGGGCTTGGGCGTGACGGTGGGCTTGACCGTGGGCCCTGCGGTGGGCTCGGGGTCCTCCGCGCCGTTCCCCGCGACATTGACGGTCATGTCGTCGGACAGGCCGTTGGTTGTCGTCGCGGTGATGATCGCCGAGCCCGGGCCGACCGCCGTCACCACGCCGTCCTTGACCGTGGCGACCTTGGTATCGCTCGACTTCCAGGTCAGCTTTGCTTCGATGACCTCTGGGAGCACGATCGCCTCCAGGATCAGCTTGTCACCCACCTCCAAGTCCCTGGGGAACAAGATGGAATTGCCTCCCTCCTCGAACAGCGCGATTGCGGTCGGCTCCGGCGGGATGATGTAGCCGTAGGCGATGCCGTTCTCCTTGCAGTATTTCTCCACGCCGGAGCCATACTGGCAGAGGATCACCAGCTGGTCGCCGCAGGTGTTGAACGGCGTGACGCTGGCGGAGCCGTAGAATTTGAAGGACACGTCCTTGCCCGGGATCACGACGGTCTCCAGGCTCTTACAGCCCCGGAAGGCCAGGTAGTTGATCTCCCGCACGCTCTCCGGGAGCACGACGGTCTTCAGCGACTTGCAGTATTCAAAGGCCTGGTTGCCGATGCCCCAAACCCCGTCGGGAACCTCGATCGATTCCAGCGCGGCGCATTTGCTGAAGGCCTGGGTGTTGATCTTGGTGATGGACTTGGGCAGCGTCACCTGCCTGAGGGCGCTACAATCGGCGAACGCGCTTTCGCCGATGTCGGTCACGCCGTCCGGAATGCCGATGGAGGTCAGGCGGGCGCAGCCGCGGAAAGCCGAGGTTCCGATCGTCGTCACGCTCTGCGGCACGGTGTAGCTCTTCAGGCCGCTCTCGCGGAACATGTTTTCCGGGATCGCGGCGATGCCCTTGGGCAGGGTGACGCTCTCCAGCGCCGCGCACCCGGAGAACACGCCCCTGCCCAGCGTCGCGACGCTGTCCGGAAGGATGGCGGAGACCAGATTCTTACAGTCGGAGAAGGCGTAGTCGCCGACGGCCGTCACGGTGCCGGGCACGCTGAGCGACATCATGCCGCAGCCGGAGAATGCCGATGCGTCGATCGTAGTCAGCTTTTTCGGGATGTTGACCGATGCCAGCGCCTTGCAGCCGGAGAAAGCGGCGGCGCCCAGCGAGGTGAGGCCGTCGGGCAGGACGACGCTGGTCAGGGCGCTGCAGTTTACAAACGCGCTGTCGCCGATCTCGGTGAGGGTGCTGGGCAATACGATGCTCTTCAGATCAGTGCATTCCGCAAAGGCTTCCTCGCCGATGCGCGTCACACCCTCGGGAATGACGATGCTGGTGATGTCGGCATGGGAAAAGGTCCTGACGGGGATCTCCGTCAGGCTCTTGGAGAGGGTGATCTCCTCCAAAAAGCTGAGGTAGAAGACCTCGTCCCCGAGGGTAGTCACACTGTCCGGAAGGACGACGGACTTCAAGTCTGTATTCCCGTAAAAGGCCTGGTTGCCGATGGTCGTCAGCTGGCTGCCGGCTTCGCACCGCACGCTTTCAACGCCGCCACGGCGAAACGCGCCGCTGCCGATCTCGGTGATGTACGCAGGGATCACCATGTCCGGGTCACCGCTGTAGCCGATCAGCGTGGTCCCTCGCACGTTCCACGTGTCGTCGACCCAGGGGCTGACCGCGCGCTCCTCCGCGCCGACGTCCTCCGGTGCGCCGCCCAGCGCCAGTTCCTCTTCCGGCACGGGCAGGTCCACGGTCTCGCTGAGTATCTCGTCCTCCAGTCCCTCCATCGTCGCCGCCGGGATCATCCCCAGCAGCAGAACCAGCATAAGCATAACTGCCAAAACCTTGCGTGTGCGCATGGTGCACGCCTCCTTGATCGTTCGTTTTGTGCAGGGCCACCCATTACGAGTATAGCAGGAAAAAACCGCCAAAAGGTGGGCAGGCTGCCCACTTTTTGGCGGATCGCGAAAAAAGTTTTGAAATCTCCTCGGATCGCGCGGGATCCTCCATCCCGGCGATTCCAATGGCCCGCGTCTATACGCTACATCGGCTTGAATCCCTCGCCCAACACCTCGTGGGCCTTGTTGGCGATCACGAAGGCGTGGGGATCGGCCTCGAATATGATGCGGCGCAGGCGCATGGCCTCAAAGCGGTTCACCACGCACAGCAGCACCTGCTTCTCGGCATGGCTGTACATGCCCATGGCGTGCAGCGCGGTGACGCCCCGGTCCATGTCCTTCAGGATCCTTTCGGCGATGGCGTCGCTCTTGTCGGAGATGATGAAGTAGCTGTGGGCGGAGTTCGGGCCCTCCAGCACCAGGTCGATCAGCACGTTGCAGATGAAGGTGCTGATCAGGCCGTACATGGCGGCCTGGGGCTCGAAGGCGAAGGCGCTGGCGATGATCACCAGGCCGTCGAAGAAGAATATGCCGTAGCTGACCCGCAGCACCGGCATGATCCTGTGCAGCAGCGAGGCCAGCATGTCCGTGCCGCCGGTGGTGGCGCTGCCCCGCAGGATCAGGCCGAAGCCGATGCCGCTGATCGCGCCGCCGTAGATGGCGGCCAGCAGCAGGTCGTCGGTGGCCGGGGGCAGGGGAATGTGGTCGATCAAAAGCGACAGCAGCAGCATGGCGAGCAGCGAGCGCACGCCGAAGCGGACCCCCATCGAGCGCATGGAAACCAGGAACAGCGGCACGTTCAGCACGATGTTCACCGTGCCCACGCTGACGCCCATCAGGTGGTTCAGCAGCTGGCCCACGCCGGTGAAGCCGCCGTTGACCACCTGGTTTGGGATCAGGTACATCCGGTAGCCGATGGCCGCCGCCAGCAGGCCCAGCAGCACCAGCAGGTCGTTTTTCAGCTCCGAGCGCAGCGTTTCCTTCATGATCGAACCTCCCCCAGACGGTCAGAATATTCTACCACATCGGCGGCCTGAAATCAATCGGAACGCAGCGCTTTCCAGTGGCATAGTGATACCATAGGCCGATGGGCCGACACCCGGCGCGGGACGCGCCGGTGGGAAAGGTGATGTGAATATGATGTATGATAGCATGCCGCTGTACCCGATGATGCGGCCGGAGCGTGGCGAGGGGTCCTGCGTGCGCGTGCCGGTGTTCGGCGGCGGGGGCCCGGCGGGACTGCCGGACGAAGGGCGATGCCGCAGGGTGTGGATCGAGAACCCCTGCCGCCCGGGGGAGTTCGCCGAGGTGCTGCTGGGCGTGGACGGCTGCGGCAACCTGACGGTGTGCGTGCGCCGGGATGGGGAATGCCACCCCTGCGGCAGCCGCCCCCAAAGACCCCCGAGGCCCTGCCTGCCGCCGCCGCCAAGCTGCCCGCCGTCCCGCCCCCGCTGTGACGCGCGCCGGGGCCGCCTGTACGGAAGCTGGTAATGAGATAAGGGGACGGTTCCTTATCTCACTATTCGCGCCAAAAATGAGAAAGGGAACCGTCCCCTTATCTCACACGCCAAAAATGAGAAAAGGAACCGTCCCTTTATCTCACTATTCCATTTGAATATTCCTTTCACATCCCGCATATATACAGTTGGATTGAACCACGAAAGGAAGGTTTGGGATGGACAGGATACGCGTGATGCTGGCGGACGACAATTTGAACATACTGAAGCTGTTGACGGATTTTCTGGCCCGCAAGCCGGATATCGAGCTGGTGGCCGCGGTCTCCGACGGCGTGGAGATCCCGGACGCGGTGCGCCAGCACGCGCCGGACCTGCTGGTGATGGATATCATCATGCCCCGGCGGGACGGCTTCATGACCCTGGAGGCGCTGAACGCCATGGAGCCGGCGATACGCCCCCGGGTGATCGTGCTGACCGGCCTGGCCCGGGACGACTTCATCATGCGGGCCATACAGCTGGGGGCCAGCTACTACATGGTGAAGCCCTTTGACATGAACCTGCTGTACGAGCGGATCGTGGAGATCGCCCGGGACCAGCCCGCCGCCTCCGCCGCCGCGGGAAGCGACGGGCGGGAGGAATCGGTGGACGAGCAGATCACCAACCTGTTCCTCACGCTGGGCATCCCCGCCCACATCAAGGGCTACCAGTACCTGCGGGAGGCCGTGCGCATGGTGCTGGAGAACCACGATGTGATCAACCGCATCACCAAGGAGCTGTACCCCGGCATCGCCCGGAAGTTCGATACCTCCGCCAGCAAGGTGGAGCGGGCCATGCGCCACGCCATCGAGGTGGCCTGGACCCGGGGCCGCCTGGACGCCGTGAACCAGATGTACGGCTACCGGGTGTTCTCGAGGGAGGACAAGCCCACCAACGGCGAGTTCATCGCCCTGGTTTCCGACAAGCTGGCCGTCAGGAAGACGGCGTAAAAGAGAACGGAGCGCCGACGGGCCGCCCGCGAAAGCGGGCGGTCTGTTGACTTTCCTCCCGCCGGGGATTATAATGAAACAGAATTGAAGGGAGCGATGCGCATGAATATCGCGCTGATCATCGCCGGCGGGCGGGGCATGCGCATGGGTCAGGAGATCCCCAAGCAGTTCCTCACCGTGCACGACAAGCCCGTGATCGCCTACACGCTGGAGGCCTTTGAAAAGCACCCGGACGTGGATGTGATCGCCGTGGTGTGCGTGGAGGGCTGGGATTCCATACTCAGCGCCTACGCCCGGCAGTACCGCATTACAAAGCTGAAGCACATCTTCCCCGGCGGCGAAAACGGCCAGGGCTCCATACGCAACGGCGTGTTCGGGCTGGAAAAGCTGTACGGGAAGGACGACATCGTGCTGATCCACGATGCCATACGGCCCATGGTGTCCCAGGACATCATCTCCGGCTGCATCGCCACCGCCCGGGAGCACGGCAGCGCCATCGTCACCATTCCCTGCCAGGAGGCCATGCTGGAGACCGACGACCAGCGCACTACCCACGCCGCCTATCCCCGGGAGAACCTGAAGCGCACCCAGACGCCCCAGGGCTTCCCCCTGGGCCGGATCTGCGATGCCCACCGGCGGGCGCTGGAGGCGGGCATCACCAATTCCGTGGCCAGCTGTACCCTGATGGTGGAGCTGGGGGAGACCATCTGGTTCTGCGCGGGCAGTGAAAAGAACATCAAGCTCACCACGCCGGACGATCTGGAGATCTTCAAGGCGCTGCTGCAGCTGCGGGGGTAAATACCATTGAGCGATACCTACATGACCCTTCCGGAGATCCAGGCCCGGGGCCTGGGCATGCTGCGCTTTGTGGATGAGATCTGCAAGCGGGAGGGGCTGACCTACTGGCTGTCCGGCGGCACGCTGCTGGGCGCGGCGCGGCACAAGGGCTTCATCCCCTGGGACGACGACGTGGACCTGATGATGCCCCGGCCGGATTACGAGCGCTTTCTGAAGCTGGCCGAACGCTGCTCCAATGAAAAATACGCCGTCGTGACGCCCTACCTGAACCGGGATTACGCCATGCCCTGGGCCCGCGTGTGGGACCTGGGCACCCGGGTGGACCTGACCAACATGGTGAAGAACGGCTCCGAGACGCTGTTCCTGGACATCTTCCCTGTGGAGGCCCTGCCGGACACGCCCCGGCTCTGCGCGCTGCGCTTCAAGCGGGTGCGCCTGCGGGACATCCTGCTGAAGTGCTCCCGCAAGGCGGACCTCTGGGGCTACGAGCGCCTGAAGCTGCTGAAGCGGGTGCTGATGGCGGTCACATCGATCCTGCCGCCCAACTTCTACGCCCGGCGGCTGGACCGCTTCTGCGCCCGGCACGGTGATTTTGAAAGGGCCAAATATGCCGGCGTGTGCCTGATCACCCACTACGGCAGCCGCGAATGCATGCCCGCCGGGGTGTTCCGCGGCACCGCCCAGGTGGAATTCTGCGGCGAGCGCTTTCCCGCGCCCGTGGGCTGGGACACCTACCTGCGCCGCCTGTACGGCGACTATATGCAGCTGCCGCCGGAGGAGAAGCGCGCCTCGCTGCACCGGCTGAAGGCGCGGCTGGTCGAAAACGAATGACATACGGAGGAGAGCCTATGCACCCGCTGTACCTTGAGGATCTGAACCGCGCCTGCGAGGGCCTGGGCGATGCTTCCGCCCTGGCCGGCAGGCGCGTGCTGATCACCGGCATCACCGGCATGATCGGCGCCTGCCTGGCCGACATGCTGTCGCTGTTGAACGAAAAACACGGCCTGGGGATGGCGCTGTACGGCGTCAGCCGCCGCCCGGAGGCCTTCGCGGCCCGCTTTCCCGGCGTCACACTGCTGCCGGTGGACCTGAACAGCCCGGCGCGGGAGCTGCCGGAGGCCGATTTCATCGTCCACGCCGCGTCCAACGCCCATCCCGCGGCCTTTTCCACCGATCCCGTGGGCACCATGCTGTGCAACCTGCGGGGCACGCTGACGCTGCTGGAGCGGCTGCGCGACGCCGGCAGGGGACGGCTGCTGTTCGTCTCCACCGGCGAGATCTACGGCGACAACCCGGCCATCACCGACGGCTTTGCCGAGACGGACTTCGGCCGGGTGGATCCGATGAACCCCCGGGCCTGCTATCCGGAGAGCAAGCGCGCGGCGGAGACGCTGTGCGCCAGCTACGCCGCCCAGTATGGCGTGGACGCGGTGGTGGCCCGGCTGAGCTATGTGTACGGGCCCACGCTGTCCGATGCCAACACCCGCGCCGACGCCCAGTTCCTGCGCAAGGCGCTGGCCGGCCAGGACATCGTGATGAAGAGCGAAGGCGCCCAGGTGCGCACCTATACCTATGTGACCGACGCCATCGCGGGGCTGGTCACGATCCTGCTGAAGGGCGCCGCGGGCCAGGCCTACAACGTGGCCAGCCGGCTGGGCACCGTTTCCGTGCGGGGCTATGCCGAGGCGCTGGCGAGGGCCGCCGGCGTCAGCGTGCGGTTCGAGCTGCCCTCCGAGCAGGAGCGGAGGAGCTATTCCGCCGTCAGCCGCGCGGTGCAGAAGGGCGACAAGCTGGAGGCCCTGGGCTGGAGGCCCTGCGTCGAATTTGAAGAGGGCATCCGCCATACGCTGACCATCAAGGGGGCGGAGGTCGCCCGGAAGGAGAATCAGGCTTGAACCTGCGCCGCCTGTTGAACGTCAAGCCGCTGTACCGGGCGCTGATGCGCGTCCGCTGGGTGGGGGGCCGCTGTGTGATGCGGCTGTGCCACGGCCTGTTCGGCGTGAAGGGGAACCGGGTGTTCTTCTCCAGCTTCAAGGGCCGCGGCTATACCGACAGCCCCGCCCGCATCTGCGAGGCGCTGCACGCGCTGCGCCCGGACGCCGAGCTCGTCTGGCAGCTGAAGGACTCCGCCCAGGCCCCGGACTATGTGCGCGTGGTGCGGCCGAGGTCGCTGTCGGCGCTGAAGGCCATCAGCACCGCCCGCTGCCTGGTGGACAACTTCAACCGCCAGCACTACATGCTGAAGTTTCCGGACCAGAAGTATGTGCAGACCTGGCACGGCGACCGGGGCTTCAAGAAGATGCTGTTCGACCTGGAGGACGGCCAGCGCTTCCCGGACGGCGCGCAGATGGACCTGGCGGTGTCCGGCTCCGACTTCGGCACGAAGAACTACCGCAGCGCCTTCCGCTATCAGGGTCCGGTGCTGCAGACCGGCATGCCCCGCAACGACGCGCTGCTGGACCCCGACCCGGCGGCGATCGAAGGCATCCGGAAGCGGCTGGGCATCGGGACGGGGGAG
>CACYWI010000071.1:0-4418 GCA_902778045.1 uncultured Eubacteriales bacterium | reverse complement strand
CTGGAGGCGGCCACCGGCGCGCGCTGGCGCTGCCTGACCCGGGCCCACAGCCAGAACCTGCGGGTGGACGGGCAAAGGGAGCCGCGGATCACCGACGTCACCGACTGGCCGGAGACGGCGGAGCTGCTGCTGTGCGCGGATATGCTGATCTCGGACTACAGCTCCACCGCCGGGGACTATGTGCTGCTGGACCGGCCTGTGATACTGTACCAGCCGGACCTGGACGACTTCGTGGGCACCAACCGGCAGATGTACTTCGACCTGCGGTCCTGCCCCTATCCCAGGGCGGAATCGGAGGAACAGCTGATGGAGCTGCTCGGCGACATCGACCGCCTGGTCCCCAGCTGCGCCGACGTGCGCGCCTTTTACGGCGTCACCGAGACCGGGCATTCCGCCGTGGACGTGGCGAAGTGGATCGCGGACATACTGCAATAACGCAAGGAGTGTGGCACATGGGCGAGACCGATCTGGCGCTGAAATACCCGGCGCTTGCGAAGCTGTACCGCGGCGCGGTGGTGCGGGGCAGCCGCACGCTGAAGGGCATCGACAAGAACAAGGTGGTGTTCTGCTGCCTGCAGGGGCGCTTTTACGGGGACAGCCCGCGCCTGATCTCGGAGCGGCTGCACGCGCTGCGGCCGCAGACGGACATCGTCTGGGTGCTGGAGGGCGAGGCCATGAAGCGGCTGAAGGGCCGCCTGCCGGACTATGTGCGCACCGTGCGCTACCGCAGCCGGGATTCCTTCGTGGAGCAGGCCACCGCCCGGGTGTGGGTGGACAACTTCACCAAGCAGAATTCCCTGAGGCCTGCGAAGGGCAGGCAGTTCTACATACAGACCTGGCACGGCGACCGGGCCATCAAGCGCATCGGCTATGACATGGGCACCAGCGACGAGTACCGGGTGGAGGAGCTGTGCGACCGGGTGGTGACGGCCTCCACCTTTGGCGAGAACATGTACCGCACGGCGTTCCGCTACAACGGAGAATACATCCGGGCGGGCTCGCCGAGAAACGACATCCTGGTCAAAAGCGACCCCGGGGACATCCGCCGGGTGCGCGAGGGCCTGAACGTGCCGGAGGGTGTGCGCCTGCTGCTGTACGCGCCCACCTATCGCGAGAACGAGCGGGTGATCCCCAAGC
The DNA here is from genome assembly GCA_902778045.1 of uncultured Eubacteriales bacterium. GTDB lineage: Bacteria > Bacillota > Clostridia > Christensenellales > Aristaeellaceae > UBA2862. The sequence goes on along the minus strand of CACYWI010000071.1, from coordinate 3,281 downwards.
GCGCCCAGATGGACCTGGCCCGCACGCTGCTGTGCCTGGAGGAAACCACCGGCGCGCCCTGGCGCTGCCTGTACCGGGCCCACTACCTTTCCAAGGGCATCGATCTGGAATCGGTGAAGGACCGCATCATCGATGTGACCCGCTACGAGGAGATGTCCGAGCTGCTGCTGGCCGCGGACATGGTGTTGACGGACTATTCCTCCTGCGCGCTGGATTACATCGTGCGCGACATGCCCGCGCTGTTCTTCATCGCGGACTGGGACGAGTACGTCTCCACCCGCAGGGTGTACTTCGATATCCGCGAGACCCCGATGCTGACCGCGGCGAACCAGGACGCGTTGGAGGCCCTGATCCGGGACATGACCCCCGAAAGGGCCCGGGAGAACTGCGCCGCCATACGGGATTACTTCGGCTACTACGAGACGGGAAGGGCCACCGAGGCGGTGTGCGAGCACATCATCCGCAGGCTGGAACAGCCGTGAGATAAGCGCAAATAAACAGTGGGTGCTGTGCGGCACCCACTGTTTATTTGCGCTATACCTCTACGATATGGAACCCCGCCGCCCTGCCCAGGCGGTTCATCACGGCCAGACCCAGCCCGTCGGCGGGCACGGCCTCGGAGAACAGCACGTCCGCGCCCAGGTCGTCGGCGTCCCGCAGGCGGGCGAACACGGCGTGGGCCATCCCGGCGGCGTCCGCGCCCAGGGACAGCGCCATGCGCGGGCCATAGCCGGGAATGTGGCTCTCCAGCGCCAGGATCAGCGGACGCTTGCCCTCGTCCAGCGCCGCGTCGTACAGCCGGCGGATGGCTTCGATCACCCGCGCCTCCTCGCCCTGCACGATGGTCAGCGCGCCGGCGGGGGCGTAGTGGCGGTACTTCATGCCCGGGCTGCGGGCGACCTCGCCCTCCTTCAGCGGGCGCATCACCGCGTCGTCCACCGCCACGCCGCCGCAGATCTCCTCGATGCGCCGGGGGGTGATCCCGCCGGGACGCAGCACCCGGGGCGTATCGCCGGTCATGTCGATCACCGTGGATTCCAGGCCCACCGCGCAATCGCCGCCGTCCAGTATCAGCGGGACCCGGCCCGCCATGTCCTCCAGCACGTGCCGCGCCGTGGTGGGGCTGGGCCGGCCGGACCGGTTCGCGCTGGGGGCCGCGATGGGCACGCCCGCCGCGTCGATCAGCGCCCGGGCTGCCGGATGGGCGGGGAAGCGCACTGCCACGGTGTCCAGCCCCGCGGTCACTTCCCGGGGAACGATATCGGACTTAGGGAAGATCAGCGTCATCGGCCCCGGCCAGCAGGCCGCCATCAGCGCCCGGGCGGCGGGGGAGGGCTCCACGGCGATCAGCGGGGCAAGCTGGCCGATCGCGCTGATGTGGGCGATCAGCGGGTTGTCCCCGGGCCGCCCCTTGGCCTCGAAGATGCGCTTCACCGCCTCGCCGTCCAGCGCGTTCGCCCCCAGGCCGTACACTGTCTCCGTGGGAAAGGCCACCAGTTGGCCCCCGCGGATCAATTCACCCCCGCGGGCGATGGCTTCGGGGGTGACGGGCAACAGTTCGGTTTGCAAGTGAAAGTCTCCTTTGGTTTAATCGATGGGGAAAGCGGCAATCCGGTCCTCCTGTGTGTCATCGGGGCGTTTTTCCGACACATCCGAAGGATCTTTCATGGTGTCCGTCACAACCGCATGATGAACGCGGTCTTCTCGTCGCCGTCGTAGCCTGCGTGGCGGTAGAAGCCCAGCGTGGCCGCGTCCTTCGCGCTCGTGAGCAGCATGATCTTGTAGCAGCCTTCCGCCGCGGCGATCTCCCTGGCGCGGGCAAGGCAGGCGGTGGCAAGGCCCCGGTTCCGGTAGTCCCGGTGGGTGACCACGTTCTCCACCAGCGCGTAGGGCCGGGCGTCGCGGGTCAGGTTCGGCACCACCACGCACACGCAGGAGGACACGAGCATCCCGTCCCGTTCGACCACGATCACGTGATGGCCCGGGTCGGACAGGATTTTGTCCCACGCGGCCTTCAGGCGCGCCGCGTCCTGCGGCAGGCCCTTCTCGTGCAGGTGCAGGTACAGCGCAAGCAGCGCGTTCAGGTCGTCGGCGGCGGCTTCTCGGATCATGGATGCTCCTTTCAGGAAGAGGTCGTTCCCTACAGTATCTTCTCCATCCCAACCTTATAGGGCGTCATTCCCAGCTTTTCATAGAAACGCATCGCGCCGGGGTTGCAGCTCCACACGTTCAGGGTGACGTTATAGCAGCCCTGTCCGCGGGCGTATTCGAGGATGGCTTCGTACAACGCGCGGCCAGCGCCCATGCCCCGGGCCGCCTCGTCCACGCAGATGTCGTCGATGTACAGCGTGTCGTGTTCCGCCATCAGCTGGCCGCCGGAGTGCTGCATCACGCAAAAGCCGTGGCCCAGCACCCGGTCCTCCCCATCCACGCACACAAACACAGGGGTCTCGTCATTGGCAATGATGGCCTTCAGCTCATCTTCGGTGTACTTCGTGGTCGGCCCCCTGAACAGGTCAGGCCGTCCGTTGTGGTGCACCATGTTCACCTGCACCAGCAGGTCCATGATGGCCGGGATGTCGCGCGATTCAGCGCGGCGGACTTCAATTGACACAGTGCCCCTCCTATTTGCTTTCGTTCAGTAACGCCGTCTGCTCTGCCAGCGTCAGGGCGTCGATGATCTCGTCCAGGTGGCCCTCCATGATCTCGTCGATCTTGTACAGGGTCAGGCCGATGCGGTGGTCGGTGACGCGGCCCTGGGGGAAGTTGTAGGTGCGGATGCGCTCGCTGCGGTCGCCGGTGCCCACCTGGGTGCGGCGGCGGTCGGCGTATTCGCCCTCCTGCTGCTCGCGCTGCAGCTCGTACAGGCGGGATTTCAGCACGCGCATGGCCTTTTCCCGGTTCTGGATCTGGCTGCGCTGGTCCTGGCTGGTGACCACCAGGCCCGTGGGAATGTGGGTGATGCGCACGGCGGAATCGGTGCGGTTGACGTGCTGGCCGCCCGCGCCGGAGGCCCTGTAGGTGTCGATGCGCAGGTCGTTGGGGTTGATCTCCACCTCCACGTCCTGGGCCTCGGGCAGCACGGCCACGGTGGCGGTGCTGGTGTGGATGCGGCCGGAGGATTCGGTGACGGGCACGCGCTGCACACGGTGCACGCCGGATTCGAACTTCAGCTTCTGGAACACGTTCTTGCCCTGGATCAGGATCACGCTCTCCTTCAGGCCGCCCAGCTCGGTGCTGCCGTCCTCCACCATTTCCACCTTCCAGCCCTGGCTGTCGGC
>CACYWI010000070.1 GCA_902778045.1 uncultured Eubacteriales bacterium | reverse complement strand
CGTGGCGGGCTCGGCCAGCGCGGAGGCGCCCAGAAGAAGCGCCGCGGTCATGGCGACGGCCCGATATAGCTTGCTGTAGGAACGCATAGTCAACCTCCAATTCGATGCTAAAGGATATTCTACCATAGATGCATCGGCCTTTGGTGACGGGAAAACGGCTTTATCGGGGAAAAACACGGAAACATTTCCACAAATTATACTTGATTTTTCCCGCGCCATCATGTATGATGATTGTCGAGGTGATACTACATGAATGAACGCGTTGCTGTGATCAGCATCATCGTGGAGAAGGAAGATGCGGTGGAGGCGCTGAACGCGCTGCTGCACCGCTATGGCAGCTTCATCATCGGACGTATGGGCATTCCCTATCGCCAGAAGGGCGTGAACATCATCTGCGTGGCCATCGACGCCCCCAATGACGAGATCAACGCGCTGACCGGCGCGCTGGGCCGCATCGACGGCGTGAACGCCAAGGCCACCTACTCCGGCGTGCAGTAAGCCGCGCCGCACAACCGAATACAGACACCGTCATTCCTGACGCCGAAACGTAAAACTTGAGGCGAAAGATGCGCAGCAGGGTCGAACTGTGTGCTACAGCCGGCGCATCCCAAGGATGCGCCGGCTGTAGCTGTGTACATGGAGGTCATATATTGAGCATGAACGAAACCCCGTCCGCGAAGCGGACGCACATCGGCTTCTTCGGCTGCCGCAACGCCGGGAAGTCCAGCCTGGTCAACGCCGTGACCGGCCAGAGCCTTGCCATCGTGTCGGACGTGAAGGGCACCACCACCGATCCCGTGCTCAAGGCCATGGAGCTGCTGCCCCTGGGCCCGGTGGTGATCATCGATACCCCCGGTATCGACGACGAAGGCGCGCTGGGCGCGTTGCGCGTCAGCCGGGCGAACGACGCGCTGAACCGCTGCGACGCGGCGGTGCTGGTGGTGGACGGATGCCGGGGCCTGACGAAGGCGGATTCGGACCTGATCTCGAGCATGCGGGACAGGGAGCTGCCCTTCGTCGTGGCCTGGAACAAGTGCGATTCCCCGGACGCGCTGCCGCCGGAGGAAGGCGCGATGCCGGTCAGCGCGCTTACCGGTGAAAACATCCCGGCTCTCAAGGAGCGCCTGGCCCGGATCGTGCCGGACAGGCAGGAGCGTCCCCTCGCCGGAGACCTCGTGCGCCCCGGCGACGCGGCCATACTGGTCTGCCCGATGGACGAGGCCGCGCCGAAGGGGCGGCTGATACTGCCCCAGCAGCAGGTGATCCGCGACCTGCTGGACCATGGCGCGATGCCGCTGGTGTGCCGGGACACGGAGCTGAAAGCGGCGCTGGACAGCCTGAAGCGGCCTCCGGCGATCGTGATCACCGACAGCCAGGCGTTCCGACAGGTGAGCGGCATACTGCCCCGGGAGATCCCGCTCACGTCCTTTTCGATACTGATGGCCCGGCACAAGGGCTTCCTGGACGCCGCCGTGCGGGGCGTGGCGGCCATAGACGGCCTGGAGGACGGCAACCGGGTGCTGATGGCCGAGGGCTGCACCCATCACCGCCAGTGCAACGACATCGGCACGGTGAAGATCCCCCGGTGGCTGAGGCAGCACACCGGCAAGGCGCTTCAAATCGACACCTGCTCCGGCCGGGAGTTTCCGGAGGACCTGTCGCCCTACAGCCTTGTGATCCACTGCGGCGGCTGCATGCTCACGGAGACGGTGGTGGGCTACCGCATGCGCACGGCCCTTTCCCAGGGCGTGCCGTTTACCAACTACGGCATCGTGATCGCGCGGATCACCGGCATACTGGATCGCAGCCTGGAGCCCTTGAAGGAGGTCGATGGATGAAGCCCGGAATACAGCGATTGATCGACGGGCTCTGCGCGGGCGAGGCGCTGGACGAGGCGCAGCTGGAGCGCCTGATCGCGGACCGCGACAGGGATGCCGCCGCGCGGCTCGCCGAAGCGGCCGTGGCGAAGCGCGGAGCGATCTACGGCAACGATGTGTACACCCGCGGCCTGATCGAGGTCAGCAACATCTGCAAAAACGATTGCCTGTACTGCGGCATCCGGCGAAGCAACGGAAACGCGCAGCGCTACCGGCTGACACCGGAGCAGATCCTGCGGTGCGCCGAAGAGGGCCACGCCCTGGGCTTTCGGACCTTCGTGCTGCAGGGCGGGGAGGATCCCTGGTTCACCGACGGGCGACTGTGCGCCATCGTATCCGAATTGAAGGCCCGCTTCCCGGACTGCGCGGTGACGCTTTCCATGGGCGAGCGCAGCCGGGACAGCTATCAGCGGCTGTTCGACGCCGGGGCGGACCGCTACCTGCTGCGGCACGAGACCGCCGACCCGGCCCACTACGCGCTGCTGCACCCGGCGGAGATGTCCTGGGACAATCGGATGCGCTGCCTTCGTGACCTGCGGGAGATCGGGTACCAGGTGGGGTGTGGGTTTATGGTCGGCTCGCCCTTTCAGACCCCCGCGCACCTGGCGAAGGACCTGGCGTTCATACAGGCCTTCAAGCCGGACATGTGCGGCATCGGCCCCTTCATACCCCACCACGACACGCCCTTCCGGGATCGGCCCGCCGGCACGCTGGAGCTGACGCTGTACCTGCTGTCGGTCATCCGGCTGATCCATCCGCCGGTGCTGCTGCCGGCCACCACGGCCCTGGGCACCATCGACCCCACGGGCCGGGAGAAGGGCATGCGGGCCGGGGCCAACGTGGTGATGCCCAACCTGTCCCCGGTGGGGGTCAGGAAGCAATACGAGCTCTACGACAACAAGATCTGCACCGGCGAGGAATCCGCCCAGTGCAGGGGCTGCCTGGAGGCCAGGATGCGGAGCATCGGCTACAGGCTGGTCATCGACAGAGGCGATATCAAGAAATATCAGCAAGGAGAATGAGAACATGGCTAAGTACGATCCCAAATCCCTGAGGGCGGAGGAGTTCATCAACGACGAGGAGATCCGCGCCACGCTGGAGTACGCCGAGGCGAACAAGAACAACGTGCAGCTGATCGACGAGATCCTGGAGAAGGCGCGCCCGGTGAAGAGCGGCAACGGCTGCACCTGCGCGGGCCTGACCCATCGCGAGGCCTCGGTGCTGCTGGCCTGCGAGATCCCGGAGAAGATCCAGCGCATGTACGAGATCGCCGAGGAGATCAAGCTGGCCTTCTACGGCAACCGCATCGTGATCTTCGCGCCGCTGTACCTGTCCAACTACTGCGTGAACGGGTGCGTGTACTGTCCCTATCACATGAAGAACAGGCACATCGCCCGCCGCAAGCTGACCCAGGACGAGGTCCGCGCCGAGGTGATCGCGCTGCAGGACATGGGCCACAAGCGCCTGGCCATCGAAGCCGGCGAGGACCCGGTGAACAACCCCATCGAGTACATCCTGGAGTGCATCGACACCATCTACAGCGTGCACCACAAGAACGGCGACATCCGCCGGGTGAACGTGAACATCGCCGCCACCACGGTGGAGAACTTCCGCAGGCTCAAGGACGCGGGCATCGGCACCTACATCCTGTTCCAGGAGACCTACCACAAGCAGAGCTACCTGAAGCTGCATCCCACAGGCCCCAAGCACGACTACGACTACCATACCGAGGCCATGGACCGGGCCATGGAGGGCGGCATCGACGACGTGGGCCTGGGCGTGCTGTTCGGGCTGGAGCTGTACAAGTACGAGTTCGCCGGCCTGATCATGCACGCGGAGCACCTGGAGGCCGTGCACGGCGTGGGCCCGCACACGATCAGCGTGCCCCGGGTGAAGCGCGCGGACGACATCGACCCGGATATGTTCGACAACGGCATCGACGACGAGACCTTCACCAAGATCGCCGCCTGCATCCGCCTGGCCGTGCCCTACACCGGCATGATCGTCTCCACCCGCGAGACCGAGGCCGTGCGCCAGCGGCTGCTGCAGGTGGGCATCTCCCAGGTCAGCGGCGCTTCCCGCACCAGCGTGGGCGGCTATACCGAGGCCGAGCGGCCCCACGACACCGAGCAGTTCGACGTATCCGACCAGCGCACGCTGGACGAGGTGGTCCGCTGGCTGATGGAGACGGGGCACATACCGTCCTTCTGCACGGCCTGCTACCGCGCGGGCCGCACCGGTGACCGGTTCATGAGCCTGTGCAAGAGCGGCCAGATCCTGAACTGCTGCCATCCCAACGCGCTGATGACGCTGGCGGAGTACCTGGAGGATTATGCCACCGACCCGACGAAGGCCGTGGGCTGGGACATGATCCGGAAGGAGCTGCTGCGCATCCCGAAGGAAAGCGTGCGCAGGATCGCCGAGGAGAACATCCAGGCCATACGCTCCTCCAACCGACGGGACTTCCGCTTCTGATTAAATTTGAGTGAAGATTGACCTCTCCGGTGCTTGTGTTATCCGACTGCAGCGTGTATAATATTGGCAACAAGCATCGGGGAGGTCAATATTATGCGCAAGATCAACTGGGGCGTGCTGGGTACCGCCGATATCGCCCGCGGCGCCACCATACCGGGCATGCAGCGGGCCGCAAACTGCAATCTGTACGCCGTGGCGGGGAGGAGCCTGGAAAAGGCCGAGCGCTACAGGACGGAATTTGGCTTTGAAAAGGCCTACGAGGGCTACGACGCGCTGCTGGGCGACCCGGCGGTGGAGGCGGTCTACATCCCGCTGCCCAATTCGCTGCACGCGGAATGGTCCATACGGGCCATGAAGGCGGGCAAGCACGTGCTGTGCGAAAAGCCGCTGGCCGCCAATGAGGCGGAGGCAAAGCGCCTGTTCGAGACCGCGAAGGAATGCGGCGTGCACCTAATGGAGGCCTTCGCCTACCTGCACAGCCCGCTGACCGCCGCCATCAAGGCGGAGCTCGACGCCGGCGCCATCGGCGAGGTGCGCTATATCGAGAACGCCTTCGTCACCTCCGGCTACGATCAAACGAACATCCGCATGCACAGGGACCTGCTGGGCGGCGGCTTCTACGACCTGGGCTGCTATTGCGTCAGCCAGGTGCTGTGGCTGCTGGGCGAGCCGGACAGCGTCAGCGCCCTGGGCGAGTTCAACGCCGACGGCGTGGACACGCTGGCGACCGGCGTGCTGGGCTATAAAAACGGCGCGCGGGCCGTGTTCAACTGCGGCCTGATGCTGGCCCCCACGGTGGGCAAGCGGCTGGATCGGCTGCTGATCTTCGGCACGGAGGGCGTGCTGCGCACCGACGCGGAGTACAACCAGCGCGGCCGGCTTTGCTATCAGATCCAGCGCGGCGACACCGTGACCACGAAGTATGTGGACACGCCCCACAACTACGCCCTGGAGGTCGAGCAGCTGGGCAGGTGCATCGCGGAGGGCGAGACGCCCTGGGTGTCCGCGGAATTCAGCGTGATGAACGCCCGCACGATGGACCGGGTGCTGAAGGCCATCGGCTATTGAACGACATGGAGGCACATTCATGAAGAGAAGATTCGGCGACCGCAGGGACGCCAAGCTGATCCGTGACATCGATTCCATGCACTACATCATGCCGCTGATGTACCCGAACCGCTGCGACAACGAGGCGTTCATCTCCGAGGTGGTGGACCTGACCAACGCCATGGCCTTTCTGGAGAAGAAGAACGCGGCCGACCCGGAGTACAAATACAATGTGTTCCAGCTGGTGGTGACCGCGGTGCTGAAGACCGTGACGCTGCGGCCCCAGCTGAACCGGTTCATCGCCAACTACAACCTGTACCAGCGCAACGAGGTCACCGCCGCGTTCACAATCAAAAAGGTATTCAAGGATGAGAGCGACGAGGGCCTTGCCTTCATCCACGCCAGGCCCGAGGACACGCTGGACAGCATCCACGACGAGATCAACCGCCAGGTGCACTATGTGCGCCACGAGGGCAAGGACCAGTCCACCGAGAGCATGGACGCGCTGCAAAGGATCCCCGGCTTCCTGAAGAAGGGCCTGGGCGTCGGCGCGCGGTTCCTGGACCGGCACGGCTGGATGCCCCAATCCGTGATCGCCACGGACCCGTTCCAGTCGTCGGTGGTGCTGTCCAACCTGGGCTCCATCAAGCTGCACGCCGGCTACCACCATCTGACCAACTGGGGCACGACCTCGCTGTTCTGCATACTGGGGGAGATCAAGCCCAGAAAGCTGACGGACCGCGAGGGCAACGAGGCCCTGCGCCAGAGCGTGGACATCGGCCTGACGGTGGACGAGCGCATCTCCGACGGCTTCTACTGCTCCCGCTCGGTGAAGCTGCTGCACACGCTGCTGGAGAACCCGGAGCTGCTGGAGCGGCCCCTTTCCGAGAAGGTGGCGTTCTGATGGCCAACCCCCTGTCCTACGCGGTATACAAGGTCGTGCGCGGCCTGGCTCGGGTATTCTTCAGGCGGCCGGAGTACATCGGCACGGAGAACCTGCCGGAGGGCCCCTGCGTGCTCGTGGGCAACCACGCCCAGATGCACGGGCCGGTGCTCTCGGAGGTATACCTGCCCGGCCCCCACGCCGTGTGGTGCAATGCCGAGATGATGGACATCAGGCAGGTGCCGGACTACGCCTACCGGGATTTCTGGTCGAAAAAGCCGGCGCGGGTCCGGTGGCTGTACAGGATCGCGTCGTACCTGATCGCGCCGGTCTCCGCGTGCGTGTTCGGCAACGCGCTGTGCATCCCCGTGTACCACGACATGCGCATCGTCAATACCTTCCGGCAGAGCCTGAGCTGCCTGGAGGAGGGCAAGCGGATCGTGATCTTCCCGGAGCAGGCCGTTCCTCACAACCACATCGTGTATGATTTCCAGGACCGGTTCATCGACCTGGGCCGCATGTACAGGGGCCGCACGGGGCGGGAGCTGCCCTTCGTGCCGATGTATGTCTGCCCGGCGCTGGGCAGGGTGATCTTCGGCAGGCCCGTGTACTGCGAACCCGCCGCGAGCCCGGAGCAGGCGCGCGTCCGGGTGAAGGACGCGCTGATGGAGGCCGTCACCACCCTGGCCGACGCCCAGCCCCGGCACCGGGTGGTGCCCTATCCGAACCTGCCCAAGCGGGAATATCCCTATAATCATCCCGGCAAGGAGGAGACGTCGTGAGAAAACCCGTGGTCGACTATCGCGAATTCAGGCTTTCCCGGCTGAACGAGCCGCGCTATTCCCATCTGAAGCTGCTGGCGGGGTGGATCGCGTACTTCGTGCTGTACTTCCTTACGGAAAACCTGATCCCGGCGGAAAGCTGCCACGTGATCCACTGCGCCCTGGACGATGCCATTCCCTTCTGCGAGGGCTTTCTGATCCCGTACTGCTACTGGTATTTCCTGATCGTGTACTCGCTGCTCAGCTTCATGCTGTACGATGTGGTCAGCTTCAAGCGGCTGCAGATCTACATCATGATCACCCAGGGCGTGGCGATGCTGGTATACATCCTCTGGCCCAGCGTGCAGCAGCTGCGGCCCGAGGCCTTCGCGCGGGACAACCTGCTGACCCGGCTGATGGCATTCATCTACGCCTTCGACACGCCCACCGGCGTTTGTCCCTCGCTGCACGTGGCCTATTCCATGGGCATTGCCTCGGTGTGGGGCAGGGCGAGGGACGCGGGCATGGGCAAGAAGCTGTTCATGATCGCCTCGGCGGTGGTGATTTCGATATCGACGGCCTTCGTCAAGCAGCATTCCGTGGTGGACATACTGGCCGCCGTTCCCCTGGGTCTGCTGGCGGAATACCTGGTGTTCGGCAATACGCCGCTGCGCAGATGGATCGAGAGGACGTGACTGGATGAAGGAATTCATGCGCGCGCTGAAGTTCACGCTGTTCTCCGTCAGCGCCGGGATCATACAGATCGGCGCGTTCACGCTGCTGAACTGGTGCTTTCGGTGCTGTGGAACTTCACGCTGAACCGGCGCTATACCTTCAAATCCGCCGCCAACGTGCCGGTGGCCATGCTGAAGGTGGCGGCCTACTACGCGGTGTTCACGCCGCTGTCCACGGGCCTGGAGCACTGGTACACCGCGGGCCTGGGCTGGAACGAATACCTGGCCACAGGGGCGAACATGCTGCTGAACTTCGTTACGGAGTTTTTATACCAGCGCTTCTTCGTGTTCGGCAAGACCATCGACAGCCGGAAGTGAGGGGGAGAGAAGCGCCTGCGCTTCGCTCGGGATGGCAGGATACGGGACCGTCGCGCCGGGCGACGATTCCTTCCAGAGGAGCATAATAACAAAAGGGCGGGGGCTCGCGTGGAGCCTCCGCCCTTTGGCGTGGTCTGGCTTATGCCGCCGCCGGCACGGCCAGCGCCTGGATCCAGGCCGCGGCCTGCTGGCCCGCGATGCGGCCGAACACCACGAAGTCGGCCACGGCGTTGCCGCCCAGGCGGTTGCCGCCGTGCACGCCGCCGGTGACCTCGCCTGCCGCGAACAGGCCGGGGATGATCTCGCCGTCGGTGTTAATCACATGGGTCTCGCTGTCGATCTTCAGGCCGCCCATCGTGTGATGGATGCCCGCGGTCACCTTCACGGCATAGTAGGGGGCCGTGTCGAGGGGCTGGGCGAAGGAGGTGCGGCCAAAGTCGGGGTCGTTCTTCTCGGCCACATAGCCGTTCCAGGTGTCCATCGTTGCGGCGAAGGCGTCGGCGGGAATCTCCAGCGCCTCGGCCAGCGCCTCATAGGTGTCGCCGGAGAACATGAAGCCCCGGTTGATGTAGCCCTGGATGACGGAGGAGGCGTCCACCATCTTCTGATCGACCACCAGCCAGCTGAAGGAGCCGGGCTGGGCGATCTCGGCGGCGGAGACCACGTCGCGGGTGCCCACCTCGTCGATGAAGCGGTTGCCCTCGGCGTTCACCAGGATCGCGCCGTCGCCGCGCAGGCCCTCGGTGATCAGGCTGGCGGTGTCGGCCTGCACGGTGGGATGGATCTGGATCTGCTCCATATCCACGGTGGCCGCGCCGATGGCGGTGGCCATGGCGATGCCCTGGCCCTGGATGCCCGCGGCGTTGGTGGTCATGAAGCCGGCCAGGTCGGGCTTGTACTCGACGACCATGTCCAGGTTCGCGCCGAAGCCGCCGGTGGTCAGCACCACGGCGCCCGCGTTCACGGTCACGGTGTTGCCGGTCTTGCCGGTGGCCACGACGCCCACGGCCGCGCCGTCCTGAACCAGGATCTCGGTGGCGGTGGTGTCGGTCAGCAGGGTGATGTTGTCGCGCTTGGCGCAGGCCTCCTCCAGCAGCGGCACGGTGTATGCGCCCACGGAGGCGACCTTGCCCTCGGCGTTCAGCGGGCGATGGATGCGCTTGACGGACGCGCCGCCGAAGCTGGCCACGTCGGTCAGGTCGATGCCCTCGCCGCGCAGCCACTCGATGGCCTCGGCGCTATTGTTCACCAGCGTGTTCACCAGCTCGGGGTCGTTGATGCCCTTGCCGCCGATCAGCGTGTCCAGCGCGAACAGCTCGGTGGAATCGAAGTAGCCCTGGGGGTCGGCCTGGTAGGCGTCCCACTGCTCCTGCACGGTGGCGGCCAGCGCGGTGATGGCCTCGTTGTCCGCCCAGCTCTCCGCCGCGGCGGCCAGCGTCTTCTCGACGCCCGCGCTCTCGCCGAACTCGTTCTCATCCTGGTCGGCGGTCTTGGCGGCGTTCATGCCGCCGGTGGACTTCACGGAGTTGCCGCCCACGGCGGGCTGGCTCTCCAGCACCACGACGTTCGCGCCGGCGTCCGCGGCGGTGATGGCGGCGGTCATGCCCGCGCCGCCCGCGCCCACGATCACGATGTCGGCATCGAGGGTCATGTCCTCCTGGGCCTCCTCGACGGCATCGCGCATGTAGTCGTCCGGGTTCACGCCGGCCTCGGTCAACGCGGCGCGCGCGGCCTCGATGACGCCCGCGCGGGTAAAGCTGGCGAAGGTCGCGCCGGTGTAGGTGTCCACGATGCCGTTGGCGTCCACGAAGGCCTGGGGCCATTCGTTCACGACGTTCTTGCCGATGCCGTCGGTCTCGGCGTCGCCGGTGATCTCCACGGCGGTGATGGTGCCGTCCTCGACGGTGACGGTCACGGTGACCTCGCCGCCATAGCCCTGGGCGGTGCCGGTGCCCGTCTCGGCCAGAGCCGCGGGCACCATGACCAGCAGCATGGCCAGCGCGATCAGAAGGGAAAAGATGCGGTTTTTCATGGGGGAAATTCCTCCTTTGCGTTGCGCTCTCCCGGCGGTGCTATGGCGCGCCGGGGGCGGTGTTATTATAACATAACCCGTCGAATTAATCAACCGCGTGTTCGCTGGACAAACGGCGCGTGCGATGATACAATTATCCTATAACTTTGATTTCGGAGGCCTCGATATGGATTGGCTCTGCCCGAGAACCGGACCCTGGTTCAGCGAAAGCATCGGCACGCCTACCGCCGCCCAGCGGGAGGCCTGGCCCGCCATTGCCTCCGGGCAGCACGTGCTGCTCAGCGCGCCTACAGGCTCCGGCAAGACGCTGGCGGCGTTTCTTTCGCTGATCGACCGGCTGAAGGCCGAGAGCGACGCGGGTATGCTGGAGGACGGGCTGCGGGTGATCTACGTATCGCCGCTGAAGGCGCTGGCCGCGGATATCCGGGAGAACCTGACGCGCCCGCTGGAGGGGCTCGGCGCCGGGGAGCTCCGCGTGGCCATGCGCACCGGGGACACCCCTGCCGCCGAGCGGCAGAGGATGCTGAAAAGGCCGCCCCACATACTGATCACCACGCCGGAGTCGCTGTACCTGCTGCTGTGCACCGAAAGGGGCAGAGGCATGCTGTCCACGGCCCGCACGGTGATCGTGGACGAGCTGCACGCGCTGATCTCCACCAAGCGCGGCGCGCACCTGATGCTGTCCCTGGCGCGGCTGGACGGCATTGCGCAAAAGCCCCTGCAACGGATCGGCCTTTCCGCCACGATCCGGCCGCTGGCGCTGGCCGCGGCATACCTCGCCAACGGGGAAGCGGTGCGCGTGGTCGCGCCAGCCATCGAAAAGCGGGCCGACATCGCCGTGACCGGGCTGCTCGCCGACATGCGTGCGCTGCCCACGGGCACCGTGTGGCCGGAGCTGGCCAGACGCGTGGTGCAGGCCTGCGAGGGCCGCCACACTGTGATCGCCTTCCTGGAGGGCCGCGCACAGGCCGAGCGCCTGGCTGCCGCGGTGAACGCGATTGCCGGCGAGGGCTTTGCCCTGGCCCACCACGGCAGCGTGTCCCGGGAAAAGCGGCAGGAGGCGGAGGCGGCGCTGCGCGGCGGGGCGCTGCGGCTGCTGTGCGCCACATCGTCGATGGAGCTGGGCATCGACGTGGGCGAGGTGGACCTGGTGCTGCAGGTGGGCTGCCCGCTGACGGTGTCCTCGGCGCTGCAGCGCATGGGCCGCGCGGGGCACCGCCCCGGGCGGGTCAGCGTGATGCGGGTGTTTCCCAAGACGGCCTCGGACGGCCTTTGGTGCGCCCTGACCGCCGATGCCGCACTGAACGGCGAAATCGAGCCCGCCAGGCCGCCCGAGGGCTGCCTGGACGTGCTGGCCCAGCACCTGGTCTCGATGGCCGCGGACGGGGGCTATACCGTGGAGGAGGCGCTGGATACGGCCCGCCGGGCATGGCCCACGCGGAATCTGGACCGGGAAACGCTGTCCTCGGTGCTTGCGATGCTGGCCGGGGATCAGGAGCATGCCCAGGACCGGCCCGTGCGGCCCCGCCTGCTGTACGACCGCATTCACGGCGCGGTGACCGGCGACGGCTACACCCGCCTGCTTGCATTGTCCGCCGGCGGCACCATCCCGGACCGGGGGCTGTTCCCCGCCGTGCTGCGGGACGGCACCCGGGTGGGGGAGCTGGACGAGGAATTCGTGTTCGAGGCCAGCGTCGGCGACCGCTTCCTGCTGGGCAGCTTCGCCTGGCGCATCGAGGAGATCTCCCGCGACCGGGTGATCGTGTCCGCCAGCGGCGGCGCGGGCGCGCAGGCCCCCTTCTGGCGCGGCGACGGCACGGGTCGGGATTACGGCGTGTCGGTGCGCTTCGGCGAAATACTGCGAGGGATGCAGGACGGGCGTAACCTGGAGGAAAAGCTGTCCGCGCTGCGCATGGACGCGTGGGCCGCGAAGAACACCGCACGGCACCTGAAGGACCAGCTGGCCGCCGTGGGCTGTCTGCCGGACGACAGGACCATCGTGGTCGAGCACTTCTGCGACGACGCCGGCGAGCACCAGATGATGGTCCATTCCATATTCGGCCGCCGGGTGAACGCGGCGCTGGCGCTGCTGCTGCAGCGGGCGGCCGCCGAACGGGTTGAGGCGGACATCCGCAGCTACGACGACGACAACGGCGCGCTGCTGTTCTCCGTGGGCACGCGCCCCATACCGGACGGCCTTCTGCAGGGGCTGGACCCGGCGCTGTCCAGGGCCGTGCTCACGGCGCTGCTGCCCGCGACGCCCTTGTTTTCGATGGCCTTCCGCTACAACGCGGGGCGTGCGCTGATGTTCGGCGCGCGGGACGGGCGGCGTCAGGCGCTGTGGGTGCAGCGGCTGCGCGGCGCTGAGGCGCTGGACATGGCGGTGAAGGACCCCGGCCATCCGCTGATGCGCGAGACCCTGCGGGAGTGCCTGGAGGACTATCTGGACATCGACGCGCTGAACGACGTGCTTTCCGGCGTGCGGGAGGGCCGCATATCCGTGCGGGAGCTGCACCTGGACGTCCCTTCGCCGATGGCGCTGCCCATGCGCCGCCAGGTGGAGGCCGAGCTGATGTACGACTACGCGCCGATCCCGAAATCGGCGCTCAACGCCGCTGAGACGGCGCTGCGGCAGGCCGTGGCGTCCGGCGGCGCCATCGCGCCGGACCCACAGCTGTTGAACGCCGGGTTTACCCGCGGCAGGGGACCCGGGAACGCCGAACAGCTGCACGCGCTGATGATGACCGAGGGCGATTTCGCCGCCGGCGAGGTGGACGCGCCCATCGAATGGCTGGAGGCGCTCAGCCACGCGGGACGGTGCCGCTATATCGAGCCGGGGCTGTGGATCCCCGCGGAGCTGGCCCCGGATTACATCGCCGCCGCGGCGGGGGACGCGGCGCAGCAGGCGCGCATCGCGCGGCGCTGCCTGCGCTATCGCGGCGGTCAGGACGCGGATGGCCTCTCCGAGCGCTACGGCTGGCCTGTGGCGGCCTGCGCCGCCGTGCTGTCGCAGCTGGCGGAGGCGGGCGTGGCGATTCCCGACGGCGGTCTTTATTTCCACAGCGAGGTGTACGACCGCGCCCGCCGGCAGACGCTGCTGGCCCGGCGCAGCGCCATAGAGACGCTGCCGCCCGAGCGCTACGCGGCGCTGATGGCCCGGCGGCTGCGCGCGCCGGGCCGCCCTGCGGACCAGCTGCGCCAGGCGGTGGAGGCGCTGCTGGAGCGGCCCTTCCCGCTGGCCCAATGGGAGGGGACGCTGCTCCCTGCCCGCGTGCGGGACTACCGGCCCGCGCTGCTGGACGCGCTGCTGGCCCGGGGCGAGTACATCTGGCGGATCGCGGAAGGACAGCTGTCGCTGCACCGGGCCGACCGGGTCGACTGGGAGGCGACGCCCGACGCGCCGCAGGGCCTGGACGAGGACGAGGCCGCGGTGCTGTCCGCGCTCACCCGGCGGGGCGCCAGCTTCGCCGCGTCGCTTTCCGGCGTGTCGCGCCGGCAGCCCGCGGCAAAGGCGCTGCTGTCGCTGGCGGCCAGGGGCCTGGTGCGGGCGGACAGCTTCGCCCCGGTGCGGGCGCTGCTGGCGCTGGAGGGCGGCGCGGCCAAATCGCCCAGACAGCAGGCCAGGCTCTGGTCCGTCGCGGCACAGGCCGGGCGCTGGGAGATCGCGCGTCCGCTGGCACAGCTTCCCGATGAGGACCGGCTGGAGCTGGATTTTGCCGCCCACGCGCTGATCTGCCGGGAGACGGCGGAGCTGCTGCCCTGGGCGAAGGCGCTGGAGCAGCTTCGCGTGTGGGAGTATACGGGCCGTGCACGCAGGGGCTATTTCGTATCCGGCATGTCAGGCATACAGTTCGTGAAGGACGCGGATTTCGCCGCGGTCACCGCGGGTCTGAACGCGAGGGACGGCGAGCCGGTCTGGCTGCACGCCAACGACCCGGCCCAGGCCTGGGGGAGCGCGCTGGCCCACCGGGAGGGCAGGGCCTTCATGTGCGTGCCCGGCACGGCGGTCTGCCTGGCGGATGGCGCGGTGGCGGCGGTGCTGGAGCAGAGCGGCAGGCGGCTGCGCGTATTCGATGCGCGCCGGATCGGACCGGCGCTGTCGGCGCTGACGCGGGACTACCGCGCCGGGCACATACTGGCGGACCGGGAGAGGCTGACGTTGAAGGAGGGCGCAAAGGGCTTCGAGGAGGCGCTTCGCGCCGCCGGCTGGCTGCCCGAGGCGCTGGACTGGACGCTGTGGAGGCGGGAATGAAGCCGCACTGCTTCAGGCCTAGAGTGTGTTTCCAAAATACCTGAAGCGCATTTCCCCTTGATTTACCGCCAGTAAACCTGCGGGAAATCGCCTTGAAATGCAGTCAAATCCACTCGAAACTGCATCTCCCGGCATTTAGAAACACACTCTAAGCCGCCGGAGCGCTTCGAGGCGCGGCGCGTGGCTTGGATCAGCGTATAAAAGCGGCGGCGCGCCCCCCGGTCGGGGGAACGCGCCGCCGCTTTGATTTGATTTAATTGTTTGTGGGGGAGGGGGATTCCGCGATCTCCCGCAGTATTGCGTTGACCAGCGATACCGTGGCGTTGACGCCGCCCTTCTTGCCGCGCACCACGATGGAGGTCAGGTCGCTGTCCATCAGACGCTCCTTCATCTGCACCACGCTGGCAAAGCCGGTGGGGGCGGCCAGCACGCACACGTCGCTCATGGGCTCGTGCTGGCGGCGGATCAATATGCGGTTGATCGCCGCCGGCGCGCTGCCGATCACCATCAGCTTCGGCCCGGGTACGGCCAGACCGCAATCCACGGCCACCTCCGCCCGGGTGACATGCCGCTGCTCAGCCAGCATGACCACCTGGGGATCATCGATAAAGCAGATGATTTTCGCGCCGTTCTCACCCAACAGGCTACTGTCGATATCGTTGGCGACCAGCATCGTATCGGTGATGATGGAGCCGCCCATTTCGACCAGCCGCTTGATGTGGGTCAGCGCGGTGGGACCGAAATAGACGCTCTTGGAAAGCACCGGATCCTTTGTCGCGGCTTCGACTGCTTTCAGAATGTGATCGACACCCTGGTTTACATATTCAGTGCCGGTTTGAAACCTTGCATTCTGACCGTGCTGCCTTTTATACAACTCTTGCCACTCCATTTCAATACGGCGCGAAAATAATCCCTCACATCCGCACCGAGTGTTCTAACTATACAACGTTCTGCGTATTTAGTCAAGGAAGTTGAAAAATTTATTTCGTTAACATTTGGGCAAACGTTTTCAATGTCTCCACATTCGCAAATTTTGTCATGCAAAGCTATTGACAATCAGTTTGGAATCGGTTATAATACCCTATGTTCGCAAGAACGTAGGGGCATGGTGTAATGGTAACACGTGGGTCTCCAAAACCTTTGTTGTGAGTTCGAATCTTACTGCCCCTGCCAAAGCAGCGATTTGCAATGCAATCGCTGCTTTTTTCGCTCCCAGCCCAGAGTGTGTTTCCAAAATACCTGAAGCGCATTTTCGGCGTCTTTGACTGCATTTCTGCGTTGGTTCCCCTTGATTTACCGCCAACATTTCATGATGATTTTGATTGATTACATTGAAACGGTGTGTTATAATGCTATTATAACCGCGCTTGCGCGCGCGTGCGGAAAGCCCATGGAAAGAGGGATGCGGTATGAAGCGCATAATCGCCATGATCATTGCCCTTGCGCTGATCGGCTGCTTGCCGGCGGTCGCCGGGGAAAAGCCGGCCTTTGAATTCATCGTGCCGGTAACGGAGGCCGAGCTGCTGCCCGGCGCGGCGGTGGATGTCGGCGGTCAATTCACCGTCAGCACCACGGCCTTTGACTTCGAGGACGATCTGGGCTATTACCGCCCCGGGTCGGACCGGGTTGGCGCTGCGGGCGACTATTATCATTCCGGGGCGGACGCCGAATTCGCGGTGCTCCGGGTGGATATCGACAATGAAAGCCGGACCGCGCGCAACTTCCTGCAGGATTGCGAGGTCAGGGCCTATGACGGCGCGCACACCTACGGGGGCTGGGCGTTCCAGCAGAATTTCGCCAACGGCATATCGGCGGACCTGTCCTATGGCAGGGACAGCGAGCGCCAGAACATCCGGTGGGCCATCAGCGCCGAGGACGTCTATGATATCGCGCCGTCCGCCCGGGGACACTACATATTCGGCTGCACGCTTCCGAACGAGGTCGTCGAAGGCGAAGGGCCGCTGTGGCTCGAAATCACCATGAAGGAAGCGAAGCTCGCGTATCACATCCGCGGCGATGGCACTCAAGCCGACGCCGGCGCGTCCCTGCCCGTCAACGCGATCGGCGCCGATCCGGCCACGGCGGCGCCGACGGTAGAACCCACGGCCATGCCGACCGCCGAGCCAACGCCGACGCCTGAGCCGACGCGCGCGGCCGTCGTCGAAACCGTATACCTGCCTGCGCTGCGCAAGGGGGATGCGGGCAGCGGCGTCATGAGCCTGCAGAAGCTGCTGAACGCGCTGGGGTATCTTTCGGATGCCGCGGACGGTGACTTTGGCAAACGGACGGAGGCCGCCGTACGGGCGGCCCAGCTGCAGGCGGGCCTGCCGGCCACGGGCGTCGCGGACAGCGCGTTCCTGAACGAATTGTACGGGGGCCGCGTTCCGGACGCCATGGGCAATGCCGTGCAGCTTTCGCCGCAGATGGTCACCTGCGGCGAAACCAGCCACCACACGGAGCGCAGCGGCGCGTACACAGCCGCCAATGTATTCGACGGCAAGACCTATACCTGCTGGGCGGAGGGCGCTTCCGGCGACGGCATCGGCGAGGGGATATTCTTCACCGTGGCCACCTTTGGGCGCTCCCGGATCACGCTGAACATCTACAACGGCTATCACAAGAGCTACCAGCGCTACCGCCAGAACGGCAGGCCGAGGGATATCACGCTGTATGTGAACGGCACGCCCATGGAATACACCTTCTCGGATGAAATGGTCCCGGAGGCCATCGTGATCGACGGCCTGGACTGGCGTTCCTTCGCGGAGTTCAGGCTCACTGTGGACAGCGTTTACCGGGGAAGCGAGTGGCGCGACACCTGCATCAGCGAGATCGAGATCTACTGACGGAAAGGGGCTGGGTTGAAATGCGGAGACGGCTTTGCGCGCTGCTGCTGTGCGCGGCGCTGCTGTACTGCGCCGTCGCGCCCACGGCGTTCGCCATTGCCAGCGACGATGCCTCCGGCTTCGTGCTGGTTTCCGAAGCCGTGCCCGACGCGATCCTTGAGATCAGGTACTATTCCACCTACAATTTCATCGGCGACAGGATCGACGGCTACGAGGAGCCGGTGGCCCTGCTGACGCGGGAGGCGGCCCGGGCCCTGCGGGAGGTCAGCGACGAGCTGGTCGAAAAGGGGTATCGCCTGAAGATTTACGATGCCTACCGCCCGCAGGCGGCAGTCGATCACTTCGTGCGCTGGGCCGGCGACGGCGGGGATACCCGGATGAAGCCCTACTTCTATCCGGAGCTGGACAAGGGCGTGCTGTTCAAGCAGGGGTATATCGCCAGGCGGTCCGGCCACAGCCGGGGCAGCACCGTGGACCTGACGCTGTTCGACATGGCCGCCGGCAAGGATGTGGATATGGGCGGCACCTTCGATCACTTCGGCAGGCTGTCCCACCCGGACTACAGCGGCGTCACCCAGGCGCAGTACGAGAACCGGATGCTGCTGCGAAATACGATGCTTGCCCACGGCTTCAAGGCGATTTCCACGGAGTGGTGGCACTTCACCCTTGTGAACGAGCCGTACCGCGACACCTACTTTACCTTTCCGGTGCGCGCAGACGCCGTTGCCCCCGCCGTTGACAGCGGGGAAGAAGGCATGGTGCTGCCGGTCGTCATTGAGGGGGAATGAATGTGAAAAAGTGGCTTGCGCTGCTGCTGGTATTCTGCGTTGTGCCGGCACTGTTTGCCGCGCGCGCCGAAGCCGCCGGCGAAGAGGAAGCGCTGCGCCGGATGCTCTGTCAAAGGGCAGGCTCGGACAGCTGCCCCGTTTTCTGCTGCCATGACTATGACGGGGACGGCGTGCTGGAGGCCTTCGCGCTGATGGGCGCGGAGAACGGCTCTGACGGGTATACGGGCGAGATCTGGTACGCCTGCGCGCAGGGCTGCTTCAAGCTGAGGGATACAAATGATTATCTGAAGCTCGGCGCGGAGGGCGACGACGCGTCCAGGCTGTTCACGGCGGAGGAGTGGCACGGGGGCAGCGGGTCGGTATCCCACATCTGGTACGTGCACGACGGCCTGGCGAAGGATCTGCAGGTCTCCGCCATCAGCGGCTTCTCCTACGACGGCGGGAACCGATTCAGCGCGTATCCTGACGCCTTCGACATGATGAGCGACGGCACCGGGCACACCTGGAAGCGCTATTATTATTATTTCGATACGGCGTCCGAGCGGCTGCGGGAATACGGCGGCCTGGCGCTGACGGAGGCGGAGCTGGCGCAGCTCGAGGGGGCCGGGCCCATACTGGCAAGGGTGCAGGGCGAGGGCTGGCGGATCGGAGAGATCTACTACCGGGCGAACGGCGTGATCAACGTCAATCTGACAAGGCGCGAAAGCTACGGCGCCGTCAATGACAACCTGACGCTGCACTGTGACGACAGCGGCGTCGTGGACACGGAGGAGAGCTTTGCCTACGGCGGCGTGTATCAGTGGGCCAATACGCCCGAAATCGCGGATGTGCCGGAGATTGTTGCGCTCCCGACGCCGAAGCCGACCGCCGCGCCGACGGCAACGCCCGCGCTGACGCCGACGCCCGCGCCGGCCTTGGAGGACCTGATGGCCGTGCGGATCCTGGATGGCGAAGAGGCGCGGCCTGAACCCACCGCGGCCGAAGCCGTATTTGATCCTGCCGACGTGTTCGAGTTCGACCGCCTGTCCCCGTCGAACGTGCGGGGCAGCGAGATGACGGAGGACGGAGCCTGCCAGAACTACCTGGTGCGCCTGCAGGACGACGTGTACTACGGCGGCTCGGACGGGTATCTCGAGAACTGGGTTACGGAGGAGGGCGTGCTCTGCGACGCCCGGCTGGACCTGGACGGCGACGGCCAACAGGAGATCGTCACCTATGAGGTCGAAAACGAGCTGATCGAGGAATACGACTACGCCTGGCTGCGAACCACGGGCAGCCTGGTCGTCTACGAGCCTGTGGACGGCGGCTATGCCGAGGCGGCGAGGCTGCAGAGCATCGCGGACCTGATGCCTTCGGGCGAATGCGGGATCCGGCTGGTCGACGCCGCGGGCGGCCCGTACATCGCGGAATACTATGCCGGCGTGGCCGACGGCGGCGTGGCCTATATCGGCATGCGCGTCTGTCGCTATGACGGGCGGCGGCTCATGCAGGGGCTCGGCGCGAGCATCGACAGTATGGGCGCCTCCTGGATCGCGTGGGATATCCCCGACGGCGTGGATTATGGTACTATCGGATCGGCGGTTTACGATTATTCCTGGAACGGCGGCGCGGAGGCGCTGGCAGGCATGGGCCTTCGCGTCGGCGACAACCTGTGGCTCTATGACGCGGATACCGGCGACGAGCGGTACTATGAGGCCCGCTTTGACTACACGGGCTTCGACGCGCTCTCCGATGCGCTTGCGCCCTATGGCATGGGCCTGGCCTATCGGCTGCAGCCCACGCGCTACCTGGAGGATATGGATGTGAACGGAGGGGAGACCTTCTTATATGTGACGGACAATAGCCTGGACGGCACGGAGCTGAAGCTGCGCACCACGCTGGATCACAGGCCGGCGGTGTTCTCCACGGCGCCGTCGGCAGAGGCGTATGATGACGTCTACGGGGATGGCTATACCGACTACGGCGCTTATGAGGATCCCGCGCCTGAGGCCGGATACGCCTATATCACGGGGGACGTGTACCTGCGGGACGAGCCCAGCCTGCGGGGACAGGTGATCACCAGCATCGCAAAGGGGAGCACGGTGGAATTCCTCGGCGGCGTTTCCACGGACGAACGGGGCGTCGACTGGTATTATATCCGCTACGGCGGGCGCACCGGCTGGTCCTCATCGAGGTACACCCGCCCGCAGTAGGCTCAAATCACCGCAACAGTATGAAATCGCCCAGCGCGCGGGCGCTGTCGAAGGCGTGGGGAACGGGCAGGTCGCCCAGCTCCCCGCGCCTTCTGTAGCCCCAGGACACCCAGGCGCATTCGATGCCGGCGTTCCGCGCGGTCAGCAGGTCGGTGTCGCCGTCGCCCACGTACAGCGTGCGGTCCCTGGACGCGCCCAACGCCCCGATGATGCGGTTCACGCCGTCCGGGGCGGGCTTCTTCGGCGTGTCCGCCCGCTCGCCCAGGGCCATGTCGATCAGGCCGCTCAGATGCGCGCGGCACAGGGCCTGCACCGCGTCGTCCGGCTTGTTGGAGTTTACCGCGGCGTGAACGCCCGCGACGCGCAGCGCCTCGAGCAGCGCGATGACGCCCTCGAAGGGCCGGGTGTGCACGCTCAGGTTTTGGGCATAATAGCGCTTGAAATCGGCGAGCGCCTGCTGGCAGACGGCCTCGGGCGTGCCCTCCGGCGCGGCGCGGCGGATCAGCCGGGCCACCCCGTTGCCGATGAAGCGGCGCACCTCGCCTGTGCTGTGGGTGGGAAAGCCGTGGGTCGACATGGCGTGGTTGGCCGCGGCGGCCAGGTCGTCCAGCGTGTCCAGCAGCGTGCCGTCCAGGTCGAATATCACAAGATCGTACTTCATATCGCATCGTCTCCGCACAGTGATCATACATTTATCATATCAGAGTTCCGCTGTTTTGGAACGCTGCTTGGAATAAGATTGTGTTATTCACGAAAACAATCCGGGATATACCCGCGGCCCGCAATTGAAATTGCGTGTGGGTTGTGATACAATACAGATTGGAAATTTATGACGCGGCAGAATGGGGGCGGGGCATCATGGCGGCCTACGAGGCCTTTGCCGACCTCTACGACGCGCTGATGGACGACGTGGATTACGACGCCTGGGCCGATTATTACCTGCGCCTGATCCGCGCCGCCGGCGTGGAGCCAAACGCGCTGTGCGATTGCGCCTGCGGCACGGGATCGATGTCCGTGCGCTTCGCCCGCCAGGGGCTGCGCGTCACCGGCGTGGATCTCAGCGGCGAGATGCTGGCGCGGGCCCAGGAAAAGGCGCGGCGCTTCGGCGTGCAGGCCATGTTCGTCAGGCAGGATATGTGCGCGCTATCGCTGCCCCGGCCCGTGGACGCGCTGGTGTGCGCCTGCGACGGGGTCAACTATCTGCTGAGCGACGAGCGGGTGAGCGCCTTCTTTGAAAGGGCCCATGCGGCGCTGAAGCCGGGCGGCGTGCTGACCTTCGACATCTCCTCGGCGGCGAAGCTGCGGGACACCCTGGGCGACAGCTTCTTCGGAGAGGACCGGGACGATGTGACCTACCTGTGGGCGAACCGCTATGACGCTGACGCCCGCACCGTCACCATGGACCTGGCGTTCTTCGTGCGCGAGGCCGACGGGCGCTACCGCCGCTTCGACGAGACCCACGTGCAGAAGGCCCACGAACCGGCGCGCCTTTGCGAATTGCTGGCGGCCCGGGGCTTTGGGGACATACGGGTATACGGCGACAGGACCTTCGATCCGCCGAAGGCCGACGCGCAGCGCATCCATATGGCGGCTGTGCGAAAACAGTAAAAAAATCAAGGAGCGGTTTCAAATGGAAATGACGAGACAGGACGGCATACTGCACATCTCCCTTCTGGAGGGGCAGGCGCGCGCCATATTGATCGAGAGCACCGCGCTGGTGCAGCGGGCCAAGGACATCCACGGCCTTTCGAGGATCGCCACGGCGGCGCTGGGGCGCACCCTGACCGCCACCGCCATGATGGGCAGCATGCTGAAGGGCAAGGACGAGAGCGTCACCGCCTCCATCCGCGGCGGCGGGCCCATCGGCACGGTGCTGGCCGTATCCGACGCCAACGCCACCGTAAAGGGCTATGTGGACAATCCCGCCGTGGATCTGCCCCGCACCGGGCCGAAGCTGCCCGTCGGCGCGGCGGTGGGCAGGGAGGGCCGGCTGTCCATCATCAAGGACCTTCGCCTGCGCGAGCCCTATGTGGGCCAGGTGAACCTGGTGTCCGGCGAGATCGCCGAGGATTTCGCCATGTACTTCACCGCCTCCGAGCAGACGCCCTCGCTGGTGTCCCTGGGGGTGCTGGTCAGCGACGCGAAGGTGGAATCCGCCGGCGGCCTGATCGTGCAGCTGATGCCCGGGGCCAGCGAGGCGGCGATACAGTCCATCGAGAACAGCGCCGGCATGTTTATGGATATATCGGGCACAATGAAGGAATATCATTTGGAGGGCGCGGTGGACCAGCTGCTGATGCACCTGCAGCCCCAGGTGCTGGAGCGGCGCGAGACACGCTATGCCTGCGATTGCAGCCGCGAGCGCGTGGAGCGGGCGCTGATCACGCTGGGCCGGGACGAGCTGGGCGACATGATCGCCACCCAGCACGGCGCGAAGGTCGACTGCCACTTCTGCAACAAGCGCTATGCCTTCAGCGAGGACGACCTGAAGCGCCTGCTGGAATCGGCAACGAAATAACGACACTGCTCCCGCAAGGAGGATCAATGACAAAGAATCCAAAGGTGGTTTCCTTCAAGCGCTCGCCGGCCTATGTGCACCACCGGGCCATGCTGAACCGGCGCGACAACAACATCGTCGACGCGCTGGAGCTGATGCGCCGCGCGGTGGAGCAATCGCCGGAGAACCGGGAATACCGGCTGGACCTGGCCGAGCTGTACTGCGAGATGGGCTGCCACGAGCAATCGACGCGGCTGCTGCTGGACATGCT
>CACYWI010000069.1 GCA_902778045.1 uncultured Eubacteriales bacterium | reverse complement strand
CTCTTCAAACGCGGCGGTCTTCCAGTACTCGCCGATCTCCGGATAGCCCTCGCGATAGGCCACGCGGCTCATCGCCAGGTACATGCCCACCTCGCTGCACTCGCCGTTGAAGTTGGAGCGCAGGTCGGCGATGATGTCCTCGGGGGCGCCCTGCGCGACGCCGACCACGTGCTCGGCGGCCCAGGTCATTTCCTCAGACTGCTCGATGAACTTGGAGGCGGGAGCCTTGCAAACAGGGCAGAACTCGGGAGCGGCTTCTCCCTCGTACACATAGCCGCAGACGGAACATACGAACTTCTTCATGGGGTATAATCCTCCTTATATTGGGCAGACGGAACATACGAACTTCTTCATGGGGTATAATCCTCCTTATATTGGGTCGGTCATGATAGCCTTTCAGCTTCATCCATTATACACTATATTTCACGTTTTGTGAACCATATATTTTCTTATTGCCCGCCGTTTTCTCCGGCGTAAAGCTCAGGGGCAAAGCGCTCCATGTGCATGCGCAGGTTCACATGACTGCGGCACAGCCGGGCGGCCTCCGGCCACTCCGGGCGGTCAGAGAGCAGCTGGAACTTGTCAAACTGGGTGCGGGGCAGCTTCATCAGTATGCGGCGCGCGCCGTTGGAGATGAAAGGCGCGTCCCAATGGCAATGCATACACACCGCGCCGCCCAGCTCCGGGTCGAAGCGGGCGTCGCCGTCGATGGGTCGGCCGCAGCGCACGCATGCATCCATGCGGGGTGAGAGCCCGTTCAGCCGCATGAAGTGGGCCTCGAAGGCGAAGGTCACCAGCTCCGTCGGCAGCTCGCCGTAGTTCAGGTGGGCCAGGGCCCGCAGGGTGATGATGAACAGCTCCGGCATGGGGGTATCCGGCAGGATCGCCGTATCCAGCAGCCGCAGCCAGTACACACCGTGGCGCAGCCGGTCGTAATCGCTTCGCAGCTCGAAGTAGCTGTCGGAGATCTGGCACTGCTCCATCGAGTAGCGGTCCTTGTGGGCGTACAGCTGGAATTCCCCGCTGGTGAAGGGCTCCACCGCGTTGACCAGCGGCGATTTCGGCCTGCGGCAGCCCCGGGCGATGGCGTCCACGCGGCCCATTTCGGGCGAGAACAGCGTGACCATGCGGTCGTAATCGCCATAGTCCGAGCGGCGGATGACCAGCGCGGGGGTGGTGAGGGTGGCCATGCTATTCCTCGTAGCCCAGCGCGCGCAGGTCGCTGGCCCGGTTCCGCCAATCCTCGCGCACCTTCACCCACAGCTTGAGCATCACCTTGGTGCCCAGCAGGCGCTCGATGTCCTCCCGGGCCTCGCTGCCGATCTTCTGCAGCATCACGCCGTGCTTGCCGATGATGATGGATTTGTGGCTGGCGCGCTCGCAGTAGATGTCGGCGTGGATCTCCGTCAGCGTGTCGGAGACTTTCTTGATCTGCAGCATCTCCACGCCAATGCCGTGGGGCACTTCGTCGCGCAGGTTGCGCAGGGCCTTCTCGCGGATGATCTCCGCGCACATCACCCGCTCCGGCTGGTCGGTGATCATGTCGTCCGGGAAGTACTTTGGCCCCTCCGGCATGGCCTCGATCATCAGCTTCAACAGCAGGTCCACGTTCTCGCCGGTGCGGGCGGAGGTGGATACGATCTGGTCGAAGCCGCAGTCGTGCAGCTGGCCCAGCTGGGGGAACAGCTTTTCCTCCGGCACGATGTCGATCTTGTTGACCGCCAGGAATTTCGGACAGTTCATGCGGCGGATGTCCTCCATCACGGCCATGTCGCCCGCGCCGACTGGCCGTCCACCACGCAAAGCACCGCGTCCACGCCCTCCTTGGCGTCGTTGGCGGTCTTCATCATGAATTCGCCCAGCTTGGTGCGGGGCTTGTGCAGACCGGGGGTGTCCACGAACACGATCTGCCAGTCCTCGCCGGTGGCGACGCCCAGCAGCTTGTTGCGGGTGGTCTGGGGGTGGTTGGAGATGATGGCGACCTTCTCGCCCACAAAGCGGTTCATCAGGCTGGATTTGCCCACGTTCGGGCGGCCCAGTATGGCCACGAAGCCCGAGCGGAATTTGTTTTCAGACAATGGTATTTCCTCCGTAAGTCGAATGATTATGCGTTGACGTCCACGCCGATGTCCTGGGGCGTCAGCCCCTCGGGCAGCAGTTCGCCCAGCGTCTTCACGGTGTAGCCCTGGCCGTACTGGCCCACGATCACCGGCAGGTCGGTATCGGAAAACTCCCGCAGCACCTGGCGGCAGATGCCGCAGGGCCAGGCCGCGGCGGTGGAGCCCACCACGGCGATGGCCACAAAGCGCCGTTCGCCCGCCGCGATGGCGCAGGAGGCCGCGCAGCGCTCGGCGCAGATCGTCGCGCCGTAGGAGGCGTTTTCAAAGTTGCAGCCCTTGAAGGTGTGCCCCTGATCGGTCAGTATGCAAGCGCCGACCTTGAAGTGGGAATAGGGGCTGTAGCTGTTCTGCATGGCCTCGCAGGCCAGCCGGAACAGCTCGTCATAGGAGGGCGTGGCCGGTTCACGGGTGATCCCCAGGGAATTGAGGGCCTTTTCTTCCATGTCGCGCATCTTCGCTCTATCCTCCTCGTTCATGTGATCGTAGCCCATCAGGTGAAACGCGGAATGGGCCGTCAGGTAGCAAAGCTCCCGGTTCAGGCTGTGGCCGTATTCCTCGGCCTGCTCACGGGCCCTTTGCAGGTTGATGACGCAATCGCCCAGGTTCACGCAGCCCATGGTGGGATCGTATTCCCGGGCCAGACGTTTGGGACAGCTGCGCGCGGTCCTGCCCTGGGGGTAGCTGACGGTGGGGAAGGACAGCACGTCCGTCGGCCGGTCGATGCCCCGGGTCTCCCGGTTCAGCGCGTGGATCTCGTCGGCGTCCACGATGCGCACCGCAAAGCCCGCGCCGACGATGCCCTCGGCATCCAGGCAGGCCCGCGCCACGCGCTCAAGCGTCGGTTCAAGGTCGGCGAGGTCCTCGGGTACGGGAACGGCCCATTGCAGCTCAATCGTCATCCTCCGCGACCTCCTCGACCATTTCCCATTCATCCGCCGAAGGCTCCGGCTCGCTGTCCTCCGCAGGCGCCTCCACGGGCCTGGCCTCGGGCTGCGGCGCTTCGGCAGGCGCGGCCTCCTCCCTGGGCGGCAGGGTGACGTCCGGGTATTCGATGCGCTCGTGGAACACGCCCGTCAGCACGGTGGAGAAGGCGCTGCAGATCATCTCCAGGTCGTTGAACGTCAGCTCCGATTTTTCCAGCTGGCCGTTGCTGACGGTGTTGTTCACCAGCTTGTGGATCAGCGCGTCGATCTTCTCCGGCGTGGGGTCCGGCATGCTGCGTGCCGCGGCCTCGATGGTGTCGGCCAGCATCACGCAGGCCGCCTCCTTGGTGCGGGGACGGGGCCCCTCATAGCGGAAGGCGTTGATATCCACGTTTTCCGCGCCGTACTGCTTGATCGCCTTGTCGTAGAACCACAGGGGCACGCTGTCGCCGTGATGCTGGCGAATGATGTCCACCACCGGCTCCGGGATGTGGGCCTTTTGGGCCATCAGCGCGCCGTCCCTGGGGTGGGCGGTGACGATGGCGGCGGATACCCGGGGATCCGTGCGGTCGTGGGGATTGTCGCCCAACTGGTTTTCCTTGAAATAGATGGGCCGCTTCAGCTTGCCGATGTCGTGATAGTACGCGCCGACGCGGGCCAGCAGCGCGTTGCCGCCCACCGCGGCCGCGGCCGCCTCCGCAAGGTTCGCCACGATGATCGAATGGTGATAGGTGCCGGGAGCCTCCAGCAGCAGCCTGCGCAGCAGCGGCTGGTTCGGGTTGGAAAGCTCGATCAGCTTGCTGTTGGTGGCCAGGTTGAACAGCGATTCCAGCAGCGGCTGGAGCCCGATGCACAGTATGGCGCTGATGATGCCGTTGCTCATGGCCCACAGCGCGTTGGTGAGCACGCTGGAAAGATCGGCGCTGTTGATCAGGCCCACAGCCAGCGTGCAGATGAAGTTGGAGATGCCCACCAGCACGCCCGCCAACAGCGTGGTCAGCCTTTGGGTGCGGCGGGAGAACACAGCCAGTACGACGGGGCCGGACACCATGCTCATCAGCAGCACGGAGAACATGGTCACGGAGAACAGGCTGCTGCTGGTATCCGACAGCAGCGAGGCCACGAAGCCCAGCGCGATGTTGAAGTACAGCGCCGAGCGCTGGTCGAACAGTATCGCCACCAGCATAAAGCCCAGGGAAAGGGGCATCATGTAGGCGTTCCAGCGGCTGAAACCCATGCACAGCCCGGTGACCAGCAGCGAGATCAGCGACAACAGCAGCAGCGTGGCGGGCGTCATGCGCCGCTTTTGATAGCGGTTCAGGTACAGCGCCAGGCAGCCCATGATCAGCAGCAGCACCACCGCGATGCCCGCCAGCAGCGGAACATCCAGGGAATCCTCCTTCAGCAGGCCCAGGGAGGAGAGCATCGTATACTCCGCCATGGTGACGATCTCGCCCCGACGAACGATGACCTCGCCCTTGACGCAGGTCACGGTTTCCACCGCGTCCCGGGCCTTCTGGCGATTCGCCTCGGTGATATCCTCGTCGATCAGCATATTCGGGCGGATACACTGGCGGATCACGTCCGTGGTCAGGGAGACCAGCGCCGTCGGATTGCCCGCCGCGGCCAGCGCCCGGGAAAGGCGGTTCACGGCGGAGACCTCCTGGCCCTCCAGCAGCGTGGAATTCAGCGTATCCCGCACGCTGATGATGGCGCCGTTGAACAGCTGGCGGAGGGCTTCCTCGTCCGTCGTCAGCAGCGCGGCGTACTCTTCGGCGCTCAGCTGGATGGGCAGGGCGTCGTTCGCGGCCTGAAGCTGCTCCTCGGAGATGTTCTCCGGGTCCACGGTGCCGTCGCGCAGTTCCATGAGTCGGTTGAACAGCGCCTCCATGTCCGAGGACACGCTGCCCACCACCGAAAGATCAACGTTCTTGTAGCTGGGCTCCACCGCCGCGGCGGCGGCGTTTTTCAGCTCGTCGGTGGTCACGGTGTCGATGACGTCCTTCGTGGCCAGTATGTCCAGCGGCGCGGGTGCGCCGATCTGAATGTCATGCTGCTCCGGGGATATGCCGAAGGTCAGTATCGCGCACAGCAGCAGATAGGTGGCCGACAGTATCAGCACCTTCTGCACCACCGGGGCGATCCTCCCGGTTCCCGGCTTGTTGCTCTTAATCATGGCAGCCTCCTGTTACGGCCTGAAGACACGCCTCTGCCGTTCGGTTCGATCAGCCTTCTGGGCATGCTTTTCATAGGCGCGCACGATGGCCTGTACCAGCTCGTGGCGCACCACGTCCCTGTGGGTCAGCTGGACGATGCCGATGTCCGGCACGTCCTTGAGCACCTCCAGCGCCTCCACCAGGCCGGAGCGCTTGCCCGTGGGCAGGTCGATCTGGGTCACGTCGCCGGTGATGACCATCTTCGAGCCCATGCCCATGCGGGTCAGGAACATCTTCATCTGCTCCGATGTGGTGTTCTGGGCCTCGTCCAGTATGATGAACGCGTCGTTCAACGTGCGGCCGCGCATGTAGGCCAGCGGGGCCACCTCCACCGCGCCGCGCTCCAGCAGCCGCTGATAGGCGTCCACGCCCAGCATCTCATGCAGCGCGTCGTACAGCGGGCGCAGGTACGGGTCCACCTTCTGGGCCAGGTCGCCGGGCAGGAAGCCCAGCTTTTCGCCGGCCTCCACGGCGGGACGGGTGAGTATGATGCGCTCGATCTCCTTGTTCTTCAGCGCCACCACGGCCATGGCGATGGCCAGATAGGTCTTGCCCGTGCCAGCGGGGCCCACGGCGAAGGTGGCGGTGTTGTTCTTGATGGCCTCCACATACTGCTTCTGGCCGAGGGTCTTGCACTTGACCTGGCGGCCGCGGTAGGTGATGGCGATGACATCCCGCATGATCTCGGCGATGCGGTCGGCCTTGCCCTCCTCGGCCAGGCCGATGGCATAGCGGATGCGGGTGCGGTCCACAGCCTCGCCGCGCAGCGCGATCTCGCTGAGCTTTTCCAGCGTCAGCCGCGCCAGCGCCACCTTGTCCGGATCGCCACTGAGGGTGATGTCGCCGCCATGGGCGAAGATATCGACGCCAAGCTCCTCACGAAACAGCGGTATATTCTCCTCGCGGATGCCGAACATGCCGATAAACTGCTCCGGCGATTCCACGCGCATGTGTTCAGTGTAGCCCTGCTCCCTGTTTTCCAAATGACGTCAGCCTCCCTGTAGAACCTCCCGCTCGACCGCGGCGTTGGATTGTATTTCGTATATGGCAATGGCGCGCATGGCGCCCGGTGTTTGCTCGTAGTTGACCCATGAATCGGTGATCCCGCAGCCCTCCGGCCCGTTCAGGCACAGCCGCATGGCCGCGTCAGCGAATGCCAGCGCCGCAAGGCGGGCCTCCAGCGCGGTCCGGTCCGCCGCGACAGTCGCGGACGCCATCTCTCGGCGAACGACGCGCTCGATCTCGACCGGTATAAACAGCCCGCCGATGGGCAGGCGCTTCGCGTCCTCGGTCTGCTGATCGAAGGCGTCCCCTTCGACGATCGGCCACTTCTGCCAGGGCGTCGTCAGGCTCGTAGCGAAGGACACCCTGCCCGTGGGGCGTCGCTCGGTTCGCGACAGGGGGAGGGATGCCCGCCCGGTCACCCAGGCGCGCACGACGACCTCGCCCAGCGCGGCGATGGGGCGCGTCTCATCCTTCGTCGCCAGTTCCTCGCCCCGGATCAGCACCTGACCCCGGCGAACGGCGTCGCCCGGCTTCACGCACAGCTGGCCCGCCCGGGCAACGGCCCACACGACGATGCCGTCCATGCCCGCGACCAGGTCCCTGGCGGCGTCCACGTCGTAGACCGCCGGCGCGGAGACCTCCGGCACGGCCTCGACCAGCAGTCGAACGCCCTGGATTCTCGCGCCGACGTAGCTGTAGCGGCCCAGGGCCGTCAAACGCTGGGCCAGCAGGCCGGGGTCGATGCCGCGCTTGCCGATTCCCGGCGCGATCCCGGCGTCGTGGATGGCGCTTCTCAGCATGGCAAGGCCTTCCGATTGCGCGTTTTCCCCGGACAAGGCGACGTCCACCCACCAGATCCGCGACAGGAACGCCGCGCAGAGCATCAGGAACACGGCGATTCCCAGGGGCAGCGTGCGCCTTTCGCGCAGGAAGGCGAGCATACCGCTGCGACCGCCCCTGCGAAGCACCTTCGCGGGTACGGAATAGCGCTCGCACAACGACAGCAGGATCCGCGCGCTTTGCGCGTCGCAGACCGCCACCATGCGGCGCTTGCCCGAAAGGCGGATCGATTCGAAGCACGCGCCCTGCTCCAGCGCGCGGTGGATCAGCCGCGCGGGCATCAGGCAGGTCGCTTGGATCGTGTAGTCACGGTTCATCAGGCGCGTCACCCCCCTTGCAGGGCAGCTCCACCCGATGGATGCTTCCGCGGATGATCAGCGCGCCCGGGCGCACGTCCCGGAGCGACAGCCCGGAGCCGAACACGCACAGCGGCCCCGTCCGGGTATCCAGCCGGACGCAGGCATCGGAGAAATCCGCGATGGCGGTATGGTTTTCCACCAGCAGGCTGCGATTGCCGATGGCGGTGGCCCGCGCGCATCTGCCGGTCATGTCCCGCGCCCATTCCAACGCGGGCGATTCCGCGCGGATATGTCTGGGCGGCGTTCCCCAGTGCTTTTTCATGTCAATCCCTCCCGCATGGCAATGGCGCTTCGCCTATACCATATGCGTTCGGGCGTTCGATCATCCAAACCTGTGTTGTATAAAAAACCTATTCTATTATACACGATAGCATGCTGGAAATGCAAGCCAAATCGGAAATAATGGGGGATTGTGCGCGGATGGATTGACATTCCGCCCCTCAAATTGATATACTGGACGGGATGATCCCCTTGTATTTGGAGGATGAGCATGATCAAGCTTTCGGATATATTGCCCTTTGCCGCCGGGGCGGGCCTTGCGCCGATGGCCGGCGTTACGGACGCCGCCATGCGCCTGCTGTGCCACGAGCAGGGCGCGGCCTGGTCGGTCAGTGAGATGCTTTCCGCCAAGGGCTGGGTATTCTCGGGCGGCAGGAACCCCAACGCCCAGGACCTGCTGAAGCGCCTGCCGGGCGAGGGAGTGGCGGGCCTGCAGCTGTTCGGCAGCGATCCGGCCTGTATCGCCGAAGCGGCCCGGCAGCTGGAGGGCATCGGCTTTCAGTTCTTCGATCTGAACTTCGGCTGTCCCGCGCCGAAGATCACCGGAAACGGCGAGGGCAGCGCCATGATGCGCGATCCCGAGGGGATCGGTGTGGTCGTGCGCGCCCTTTCAGGCGCCACAAAGCTGCCGGTAACGGCCAAGATCCGCTCCGGCTGGGACGCCGGGCACATCAACGCCGTTCAGGTGGCGCAGATTTGCGAGGACAACGGTGCGCAGGCCGTCGCCGTGCACGCCCGCACCCGGGATCAGCAGTACGCCGGCCAGGCGGACTGGCGTGTGATTCGCGAGGTCAAGCGGGCGGTGTCCATACCGGTATTCGGAAACGGGGATGTGCGCGGCGGCGCGGACGCGCTGCGCATGCTGGATCAGACCGGCTGCGACGCCGTGATCGTCGGCCGCGCGGCAGAGGGCAACCCGTGGGTATTCCGGGAAATCGCCGCCGCGCTGAAGGGACAGAGCGTCGATCCGCCCACCGCGGACGAGCGCGTGCGCATGGCCATGCGGCACTTCCACCTGGAGCGGGCGCTGTTCGGGGAAAAGCTGGCGGTGCTGCAGATGCGCAAGCATATCGCCTGGTATGTGCACGGCATGAAGGACGCCTCCCGCTTCCGAGTGCGCGTCAATCAAATGAACAGCGCCGACCAGGTGCTGGCGGCGCTGGAGGAATTCGCGCGGGAAAACGGATGATACCGCGTCAATCCATGGGGCTTTCCACGATCTGCTTGGGAATATGGCCGATGAAGATGGTGCTCCGGTCGTCGGATTCCACGCGGATACTGCCGCCGTAGCGCTTCAGGATTTCCTCGACGATGGCCAGGCCGGAGCCGTGGCCGTCGCTCTTGGTGGTAAAGCCCATCTGGAAGATCTTGCGCTGAAGGGGTGGGGGAATGGCGGGCCCGTTGTTGGACACCCGGAAGCTGTAGGCGCCGGGCGTCTCGTCGATGGCCAGGGCGATGCGCCTGTCGGCGTTGCTCCCGTCCTCCAGCAGGGCGTCCCGGGCGTTGTCGATCAGGTTGCCCAGCACTCGGCACATCTCCCAGCCGGGCACGGGCAGTGCCTGCCAGCCGGAGGCGATGTTCAGCTCCATGCGGATGCCGCGCTCCTCGCAGTCCTGCCGCTTGGCGGCGATCAGCGCGTTCACGGCGGGCAGGGCAGTCTTCAGCGCGCTGCCGGTCTTCTTGATGTCGCCGTATACGCTTTCCACGTACTTCATGGCCTCCGCCGATTCATCCAGCTCCAGCAGCGAGAACACCACCTGCAGGTGGTTCATGAAGTCGTGCCGTTGCTTGCGCAGCGTGCCGTTCAGCGCCTCCAGCTGGCCGTAGGCCTCCTCCAGCATCTGCGCCTGCTCGGCGATCTTCCCGGCGTTCAGGGCCTCACGGATATCCAGTATCGCGCCCCAGGACGCGATCAGCAGCGCCCCGGCGATGGCGCTGATCTCCACCAGCCGGCCCTCGACAGGGCTGCGGAAAACGGCATACAAAAGCACCGTCACCATTGCCAGGATCTGCATCGCGTTGATGATCACGGCAAAGCGGGCGGCTTTTTTGACGTTGAGCCTGTCCTGCAGCGATTGTCTCATATCGGCTTGTCCCACATATGGAATATCGGCGTCAATCCACGATCGACGCCGATACCATGATGTCCTTTGATCCAATGGTTTGCCCTTACTTGGCCAGCTTCAGCTCGGAAGTGCAGTGCGGGCAGCGGGTCGCGTCATCGGCGATCTCACTCTTGCAGAAGGGGCACAGGCGCGGCGCGGCAGCGGGCGCTTCGGGCTTCTTCAGCTTGTTCATCGCCTTAACAACGGCGAACAGGCACAGAGCAATGATGATGAAGTTGATGATGGCGGAAATCAGCAGTCCGAAATTCAACGTTGCTGCGCCAGCCTCCTGGGCTGCTGCCAAAGTAGCGTACTTCTCACCGTTCAGGGAGATAAACCAATTGGAGAAGTCGACGCCACCGGTCAACACGGAAACAATAGGCATGAAGATGTCATTGACCATGCGCCGCCGATGACAACACCGATAGCCATGTCGACTACATTACCCTTAAGGGCAAATTCTTTGAACTCGCTAAGCATTCCCATGAGAATTCTCCTCCTTTTGTTAGGTCCAAGATACCACGAACGCATTATAGCACAACTCTGACCGAATGAAAAGGGCTTTGGCATAAAAAGCAATACTTGTTTAATATTCTTACATCATCGCGAACCCTTGTCATAGGGAATGCCCTCGGCCTTCGGCGCGGCGGAGTTCTTGGACAGGAACGCAAGTACCACCAGCGATATGATGTAGGGCAGCATGTTGTAAACCGTGCTGGGCAGGTTCAGGTTCTTCAGCAGGTCAAAGCCCGTGTACACGTTCGAAAGCGAGCGGAACAGGCCGAACAGCAGCGCCGCCAGGGCGATGCGCTGGGGCTTCCAGCTGCCGAAGATCATCACGGCCAGGGCCAGGAAGCCGAAGCCGGCCACGCCGTTTTCAAACTTCCAGGCAGAGACGCCTGCGGTGATGTACACCAGGCCGCCCAGGCCGCCCAGCAGGCCGGAGATCATCACGCCCGCATAGCGCATCCTGTACACGTTGATGCCCACGGAATCCGCCGCCTGGGGATGTTCGCCGCAGGCCATAAGCCGCAGGCCGAACTTGGTCTTGTACAGTATGATGTAGGAGGCGATCAGCAGGATCAACGCCAGGATCATGAACCAGCTGAACTCTGTTCCCTCGGAGATTATGAAGCTCTTCTTGGCCTCGATGTACATGATCTCGGAGGAGGGGTTGGAGGAATCCGCCGCGGTGTTGATTGCCTTCACGATAACCGTGGCCGCCGCGGTGCCCAGCAGGTTCATGGCCGTGCCCACCAGCGTCTGGTCCGCCTTGAAGTTGATGGCCGCCACCGCCAGCAGCAGCGAGTACAGTATGCCCACGCACATGGCGGCGATTATGGAAACGACGACCATCACGAAGGCGGGGGTACCCGCGGGCAGGTAACGCATCACCAGCGCGCCGCCCAGCGCGCCGAACACCATGATGCCCTCGAGGCCGATGTTGATGACGCCGGAATGCTCCGAGAAGCAGCCTCCAAGGGCGACCAGCATCAGAACAGAGGTAAAGATCAGCGTGTATTGAATCAAAAGCAGCATTAGGATTTGCCCCCCTTCTGCGCGCGGCTATCCAGCCACCGGTTCAGCGTCTGCTTCATGAACAGCACGAAACCGCACATATAGATGATGACCGACGTGATCAGATCGGAGGTCTGAGAGCTGTAGACGCCGGTGGAGGTCAGCGCCGCGCCGCCGCGCGTGATGTGCTGGATGAAGTAGGAGGAGAAGATCGCGCCGATGGGGTTAAGACCGCCCAGGAAGGCCGCCGCGATGCCATTGAAGCCCATGGCCGGCACGGAGGCCTGGGTGACAGCCCACTGCTCGAAGTCGGACAGGTACAGCATCGCCGCGCCGAAGCCGGCAAGGCCGCCGGCGATGGCCATGGTCAGTATGATGTTGTAGCGGTCGCGCATGCCGCAGTACTTGGCCGCGTTCTTGTTGAGGCCGGTCGCCCTCAGCTCGTAGCCCAACCGGGTCTTGCTGAGCAGTACCCAGATGAACACGCACACGAGGATCGAAAGGGGAATGGCGATGGTCACGTTCTTGTTGTTCAGAAGGCTGTCGAGCCCGAGCGTGGGCAGCATCGCGCCAGTGTTCTGGGAGGCGATGGTGAAGGTGTCCTTGCCGGTGGGATTCTTCACGCCCGAAAGCAGCGTGTTGACCAGATACAGCGATATCCAGTTCAGCATGATGCAGGAGATGACCTCGTTCACGTTGCGATAGGCCTTCAAAAAGCCGGAGATCGAGCCGAGGATCGCGCCGGCGGCCACTGCGGCCAGCAGGCACACGAACCAGGGCAGCTTCAGCGCCAGCGCGCAATAGAGGCAAGCGCCCGCGCCGGCCACGTACTGTCCCGCCGCGCCGATGTTGAACAGCCCCACCTTGTAGGCGAACAGCACCGACAGCGCGCACATCAGAAGCGGCGCGGTGGTGATCAGCGTGGAGCCGAAGTGCTTCAGCTGCTTGTCCACCTTGGAATAGGTCCAGAAGTTCTTCAGGACGTCGGTGATGGCGCTGGTAGCGCCCTTGGGATTGATGATGATGAGGGCGATATAGCCCACCAGCAGGCCCAGCAGCACGCAGAGCAGGCTCGCCAGCAGCGTCTGTACCGCAGGCCTTCTGAGCAGGGGCTCCCGGGACTTACTTGTCTGCATAATTGGGTACCTCCTCCCGCTTTGCGCCTGCCATGTACAGGCCGATTTCTTCCGGATTGGTCTTCTTCGGGTCGAGCTCGCCCACGATCTCACCCTCGTACATCACCAGGATGCGGTCGGAAACATCCAACACCTCGTCCATCTCAAGGGAAACCAGCAGCACGGCCTTGCCCTGGTTGCGCTGCTCCACGATCTGCTTGTGGATGTACTCTATGGCGCCCACGTCCAGGCCGCGCGTAGGCTGTACGGCGATCAGCAGCGCCGGGTCCTTGTCGATCTCGCGGGCGATGATGGCCTTCTGCTGGTTGCCGCCGGACATGCTGCGGGCCATGGTGATCGGCCCCTGACCGGAGCGGATGTCGTACTGCTCGATCAGCTTGTTGGCGTAGCTCCTGATGTTCTTGCGCCGCAGGAAGCCCTTGTTGTTGAACTCCGGCTCAAAGTAGCGCTGCAGCACGATGTTGTCCTCCAGCGAATAATCCAGGACCAGGCCGTGCTTATGGCGATCCTCGGGGATGTGGCTCATACCCAGGATCGAGCGCTGGCGGATCACGGTCTTTGTCAAATCCTTGCCGCTCAGGGAAATGCTTCCGCTGGACAGCGGCTCCAGGCCGGACAGGCCGTAGACGAACTCCGTCTGTCCGTTGCCGTCGATGCCGGCGATGCAAACGATCTCGCCCTCGCGCACCTGCAGCGACACGTTTTTCACTGCGTCGCCCGGGTGGCTGTGGCTCTTGACACTCATGTTCCTGATGTCAAGGATCACCTTGCCCGGGGTGACCTCCGGCTTGTCTACGTGGAAATTGACGTTGCGGCCCACCATCATGGCGGACAGCTGCTCCATGGTGACGTCCTTGGTCTCCACGGTACCGATGTATTTACCCTTGCGCAGCACGCTGCAGCGGTCGGCGACGGCCATGATCTCCGCCAGCTTGTGGCTGATGAACAATATGCTCTTGCCTTCGGCCGCCAGGTTCTTCATGATCTGCATCAGCTCGTCGATCTCCTGGGGCGTCAGCACGGCGGTGGGCTCGTCGAAGATCAGTATCTCGTTGTCGCGGTACAGCATCTTCAGGATCTCGGTGCGCTGCTGCATGCCCACGGTGATATCCGCGATCTTCGCGTCCGGGTCCACCTGTAATCCGTAGCGCTCGGAAAGCTCGACCACGCGCTTACGGGCCTCCGCCTTCTGCAAAAAGCCCATCTTGTCCGTAGGCTCAACGCCCAGTATGATGTTATCCAGCACCGTAAAGCACTCCACCAGCTTGAAGTGCTGGTGCACCATGCCGATGCCCAGGTCGTTGGCGTCGTTGGGGTCGTTGATCTTGACCTCTTTGCCATCCTTCTTGATGATGCCCTCTTCCGCCTGGTACAGGCCGAACAGCACGCTCATCAGCGTGGATTTGCCCGCGCCGTTCTCTCCGAGCAGGGCGTGGATCTCGCCCTTTTTCAGCTGAAGCGTGATGTCGTCATTGGCGATGATGCCCGGGAAACGCTTTGTGATGTGCAGCATTTCAATGGCATACTGGTTCTCCAATTGTGATCGCCCCCCGTTGTATAATGTTGAACGCCTTTCTTTCACAAAAGCCTCCGCGTTCAAACGGGGGCTTTTGTGAAAGAACCGGGAAGCGTGGCTCCCCGGTTCAATGGGTTCATTACTTGACGGTGCCCAGATCGTTCACGGTGATCGTGGTGGCAGGCATGGCGTCGATGGCGTCGGACACGGCGATCTCGCCGCTGAACATCTTGGCCACCAGATCAGCGTAATCGGCCTCGGTGAAGCCTTCGCCGAACTGGGTGGAGCCGGCAAGCTGCACATAGTTGGCCGCGGGCTCGGTGCCCACCAGGCCCAGGGACTCGACCTTGCCGCCGTAGTTGGCAAAGTTGCCGGCGATGGTCTCGGTCAGCAGGGTATTCACGGTGGCGGCCAGGCCCTTCATGGCGCTGGTCACGGTCAGGCCTTCGCCGTACAGACCGTCGATGATGGCAGCCCCGGCAGAGGTGAAGATGCCGCCGCCGCAGGCGAACACGACCTGCACGCCCAGGGTCTGATACCAGTTGTCCATGTAGGCGGTGATGTCGGCGTCGCCGTAGAACTGGTTGCCGTACACATACTCGATGGTCACGTCGCCGGCATTGCCAAGCTCCTCAGCAGCCGCATTTGCGCCCTGCACAAAGCCGAAGCCATAGCGCACAACGGCGGGAACGGCCATGCCACCCAGGAAGCCCAGGTGGGTGTAGCCCAGCTTCACAGCCGCGTAGCCGGCCATGTAGCCGCACAGCTCTTCCTTATAAACCGCGCAGTACACGTTGGAAGCCACTTCCGCGCCGCCCAGGTCGCCCTCGGAAACGTCCAGCGCGATGAAGCTGGTGTCCGGGTATTCGTCCTGCACCTCGGCAATGGTCTCGCCGAAGGCATAGCCGGGCATCACGATCACGTTGTAGCCGTCGTCGTCGGCCTTTTCGACCATGGCGACGCGCTCCGCGGTGGAATCGCCGTTGGGCTTGTAGTAGGTGAAGTCGATGCCATTGGCATCGCAGAAGGCCTTCGCGGCTTCATAGGTGGTCTGGTTGAAGGACTGGTCGGTGATATCACCGTAGTCGGTGATCATCGCCACGCGGTAGTCGCCCTCGGCGAACGCCACGACGGAGACCAGCATCAGCATAGCCAGCAGGACAGAGACGAGCTTTTTCATGTTGCATTCCTCCTTATTGCGTAAGCATCCAACAAAATGCTCCATGACAATTATAACAGATAACCGACGGTTTGAAAAGCGGAAAACAAGAAAAAATATGAAATTCAGTCAGAAATCAGACATTGCCGGGAATAATCAGCAAAGACGCGCGCATAAAAGCGAAAAGACCCGAAGCGTTCGTAAAGGGTGTTTATTTGTTTAAAGCAAAAGAAAATGTACCAAAATCATAAAAAATCCAATTGACTTACGGCACAATGCTGATATAATGGATAAAAAGGCAAAGCCTGTGCGCCTGTGGGGCGGTGCGCCTGCCGCGACGGCATGCAGGCAGGCCTGATAATGCAAGGAGGATATAATAGATATGAAGAAGATTCTCGCTTTGGTCCTGGCGCTGACCATGCTGCTGAGCGTGGCCCTGACCGCCTGTGCCGAGAACATCAAGACCGATACGCTGGGCAGCGAGTGCAAGCGCATCATCGACGCGGCCGCCGCGGCCCTGGGCGACGTTGACGTCCAGTATGTGGACCAGGCGCATATTTCCGAGCAGGTCACCGCTTCCGCCGAGACCCTGGCGCTGGCGGACTGCGACGGCATGATCATCTGCAACTCCGCTTCCGCCGAGATGGCCTCCGTCATCAAGACCTGCGAAGACAACGAAATGTATGTCGCGCAGTTCTTCCGCGTGATCGACCCGGAAGCCAACCCCGATGAGTACGCTCAGGCCTGCGCATCCCAGTACTATGTGGGCGCGGTGCATGAGTCCGAGTTCGACAACGGCAAGACCCTCGTGACCATCCTGGGCGAGAAGGGCTGCCGCAAGATCGGCCTCGAGGGC
>CACYWI010000068.1 GCA_902778045.1 uncultured Eubacteriales bacterium | reverse complement strand
GGCATGGAACATGTCGAGGAATGAAAGGGAGGATACCGAAATGAAGAAGAGCTACAAGATCGAAGTGGACTGCGCCAACTGCGCCAACCTGATGGAGGAAGCCGCGAAGAAGACCGAGGGCGTCGCCGACTGCACCGTCAGCTTCATGACCCAGAAGATGAAGGTGGAGTTCGCCGAAGGCGCGGACGTGGACGCTGTGATGAAGAACGTGCTTTCCAACTGCAAGAAGGTGGAGAGCGACTGCGAGATATTCTTTTAGGCAATAGGAATAGCCAAAGTGATTTGCAGGGGCGGCGATGCGCCGCCCGCCCGTTCGGGAGAATGGGGAATGCAGGGAAAAGTGAATGCAGGGAAAAGTGAAATACCGAAGGGAAGGAACGGCATGAACAAGAAACAAAAGAATCTCCTGGTCCGGATCATCGTGGCGGGGGTGTTCTTCGTGCCCCTGTACCTGATCTCGGAGGGGCTGGTGCCGGTGGCGCTGCCGCGGCCCGCGCTGATCGCGCTGTTCCTGATCCCCTACCTGACGGTGGGCCACGACATACTGCGCAAGGCGCTGCTGGGCATCAAAAACCGCCGGGTGTTCGACGAATGCTTCCTGATGACGGTGGCCACCGTTGGCGCGATCGCCCTGGGCGAGCTGGGCGAGGGCGTGGCGGTGATGCTGCTGTACCAGGTGGGCGAGCTGTTCCAGAGCGTGGCCGTGGGCAAGAGTCGCCGCAACATCAGCCAGCTGATGGATATCCGCCCGGACTACGCCAACATCGAGGGCGAGGACGGCCAGCTGGAACGCGTCGATCCCGACGAGGTGGAGACCGGCGCCATCATCGTGATCCAGCCGGGCGAGAAGGTGCCCATCGACGGCGTGGTCGTGGAGGGCAGCTCCAGCCTGAACACCAGCGCCCTCACCGGCGAGAGCAGGCCGCGGGAGGTAACGGTGGACGACGCCGTGCTCAGCGGCAGCATCAACCAGTCCGGCCTCCTGAAGGTGCGCACCACCGCGGAATTCGAAGAATCCACCGCCTCGAAGATACTGGACCTGGTGGAAAACGCCGCCTCCCGCAAGTCCAAATCCGAAAACTTCATCGCCAAATTCGCCCGGGTGTACACGCCCTTTGTGTGCTATGCGGCGCTGGCGCTGGCGGTGCTGCCGCCCCTGTTCGGCATGATCACCGGCGTGGGCATGGCGGGATACGCCTCCGCGGGGGCGCTGTGGCGGGACTGGCTGCTGCGCGCGTGCTCGTTCCTGGTGATCAGCTGCCCCTGCGCGGTGGTCATAAGCATCCCCCTCAGCTTCTTCGCGGGGCTGGGCGGGGCCAGCAACCAGGGCATACTGATCAAGGGCTCCAACTACCTGGAGACGCTCTCCAGGGTGCGCGCGGTGGCCTTTGACAAGACCGGCACCATCACCAAGGGCAATTTCGAGGTCACGGCCGTGCACCACAACCCCATCGACGCCCAGCGGGTGCTGGAGCTGGCGGCGCTGGCGGAGTGCCACTCCTCCCACCCGATCAGCCTGAGCCTGCGCAAGGGCTATGGCAAGCCCGTCGACCAGACCCGGGTGACCGACGTGCAGGAGATCAGCGGCCACGGCGTGATCGCCCGCGTGGACGGCAGCGAGGTGGCCGTGGGCAACGAAAAGCTGATGAACCGCGTCGGCGCGGCGTTCATGCCCTGCCATCATGTGGGCACCATCATCCACGTGGCCGTGGACGGGGAATACGCCGGCCACATCGTGATCGCGGACGAGCTGAAGGAGCATGCCCGCGAGGCCATGGACGCCCTGCGGCGCGCCGGCGTCACCCGCACGGTGATGCTCACCGGCGACGCCGAGGCCGTGGCGAAGTCCGTGGCGGCCGAGGTGGGCCTGACGGATTACCGGGCCCAGCTGCTGCCCCAGGACAAGGTGGCCTGCGTGGAGGCCCTGTCCTCTGAAGCGCAGGGCAAGCTGGCCTTCGTGGGCGACGGCATCAACGACGCGCCGGTGCTGGCCCGGGCGGACATCGGCATCGCCATGGGCGCGCTGGGCAGCGACGCCGCCATCGAGGCCGCCGACGTGGTGCTGATGGACGACGACCCGCTGAAGATCGCCAAGGCCATACGCATCTCCCGGAAGTGCCTGGGCATCGTGCGGCAGAACATCGGCTTCGCGCTGGCGGTGAAGGCCGTGTGCCTGGTGCTGGGCGCGCTGGGCGTGGCCGGCATGTGGATGGCCATCATCGCCGATGTGGGCGTGATGATACTGTGCGTGCTGAACGCGATCCGCTGCCTGTTCGTGAAGCACCTGTAGGCACAGAGGGCTAGAGTGTGTTTCCAAAATACCTCCCCTTGATTTACCGCCAGTAAACCTGCGGGAAATCGCCTTGAAATGCAGTCAAATCCACTCGAAACTGCATCTCCCGGCATTTAGAAACACACTCTAGCATTTGCCTGCCCTTTGTACTGGACGACCTCATCCGACCCGCTTCGCGGGCCACCTTCCCCAATGGGGAAGGCTTTTGGATCGCGGCAGACGCTTCCTTTGCCTTCCCCTTTGGGGAAGGTGGCCGAACGTCAGTGAGGTCGGATGAGGTCGCTTCGCGCTCACCTCAGTTTGGTGATACTGCGCAAAAAGATTACGCTTGACTAATGCCGGGATGAC
Organism: uncultured Eubacteriales bacterium; assembly: GCA_902778045.1. Lineage (GTDB taxonomy): Bacteria > Bacillota > Clostridia > Christensenellales > Aristaeellaceae > UBA2862. The sequence continues at coordinate 11,808 of CACYWI010000068.1, read as the reverse complement.
CGGTTATCATAGCTCAAACACCTGATCAGGCCCATGGGAGCCGGGTCACAGCCGTGACAGCAGGGCAATGCTTCTGCGGGACAGTCATAGTATGATTATGGCTGTCCCGCATTCTGTTTTGGGAGGGAAATCCATGGAAAATACGTCGAAACAGGCGCTTCGGGTATCCGTGGTCAGTATCGTCGTGAACCTGCTGCTGTCCGCGGGCAAGCTGCTCGCGGGCCTGATCGCTCATTCCGGGGCCATGGTGTCCGACGCGGTGCATTCCGCCTCGGATGTGTTCAGCACCTTCATCGTGATCATCGGGCTGAGGCTGTCCATGAAGGAACCGGACCGGGAGCACCCCTACGGCCACGAGCGCATGGAGTGCGTGGCCGCCATCGTGCTGGCGGTGGTGCTGTTGATCACGGGTCTGCTGATCGGCTATGCCGGGGGAAAGCAGCTGATCTCGGGCCGGACCGAGGCGCTGCCGGTGCCCGGCGCGCTGGCGCTGGTGGCCGCGGCGGTGTCCATCGCCGTGAAGGAGGGCATGTTCTGGTACACCCGCCATCACGCCCGGCAGCTGGGCTCCCCGGCGCTGATGGCGGACGCCTGGCACCACCGCTCCGACGCCCTGAGTTCCATCGGCGCGCTGGTGGGCATCGCCGGGGCCCGCATGGGCGTGGCGCTGCTGGACCCGCTGGCCAGCGTGGTGATCTGCGCCTTCATCGTGAAGGCCGCCTTCGACATCTTTCGCGAGGCCGTGGACAAGATGGTGGACCACAGCGGCGACCCCGCCACCGAGGCCGCCATACGCGCCTGCGTGGAGGGCCACGGGGCCGTGCGCCGGGTGGACCTGCTGCGCTCCCGGGAGTTCGGCAGCCGCCTGTACATCGAGCTGGAGATCGCCCTGGACGGCGATATGACCCTGGAGCAGGCCCACGCCGTGGCCGAGCAGGTGCATGACGACGTGGAGGCGGCTTTTCCCAGCGTCAAGCACATCATGATCCATGTGAATCCATATTGACCGTACATTTTTCTTTGAAACCCCTTGATTGAGGCGGCGCAATCCGTTAAAATATCGGTAGATACGCGCGGGCTCTGCCTGCCCATGGCCGAACGACGGAAAGGAGCTGCCCATGGCAAAGCTGACGGAACAGGTCCGCCGGGAGCTGGTGGATCGCATCATCCCCTTCTGGAAGGGGCTTAGGGACGACGTGAACGGCGGATACATCGGCCAGGTGGATTTCGACCTGACCCGCCGCCCGGAGGCCGACCGTGGCTGCATACTGAACAGCCGCATACTCTGGTTCTTCTCCGAGGCCTTCATCAGCCTGGGGGACGCTTCCCTCCTGGACGAGGCGCGCCACGCCTTTGAAATGCTTGTGCGCATGACCGACGAGGCGAACGGCGGCGTGTACTGGGCCCTGCGTCCGGACGGAAGCGTGGCCGACGGCACCAAGCACACCTACAACCAGGCCTTCGCCATCTATGCGCTGTCGGCGTATTACCGCGCCAGCGGCGACGGCGAGGCCCTGCGGCGGGCGATGGACCTGTTTGACCTGGTGGAGACCCGCTGCCGCGATGATGGCGGCTACCTGGAGGCCTTCACCGCCGACTGGCGGCCCGCGGGCAACGAGAAGCTCAGCGAGAACGGCGTGATGGCCGGGCGCACGATGAACACGCTGCTGCACGTGATGGAGGGCTACACCGGCCTGTACGAGGCCGGCGGCGACGTCCGGGTGCGGGAAAAGCTGGTCCAGATCCTGGACATCCTGGAAAGGCACATCTACAACCCGGAGAAGCGCCGCCAGGAGGTCTTCTTCGACATGGACTACCACACCCTGATCGACCTGCACAGCTTCGGCCACGACATCGAGACCAGCTGGCTGGCTGACCACACGCTGGATGTGCTGGCCGACGACGCACTCACTGCCCGGATACGGCCCCTGCTGCTTGAAATGGCGGACCACACCCACGCCGCCGCCTTCACCGATCGCGGCTTTGCCAACGAGTGCGAGCGGGGCGTGGTGGACCAGAAGCGGGTCTGGTGGGTACAGGCCGAAGCGCTGCTGGGCTTTTTGAACGCCTGGCGGCACACCGGCGAGGCCCGCTACAGGGACGCCGTGGCTTCTCAGTGGCGCTTCATCCGCGACGTGCTGGTCGATCCCCGGCAGGGCTCGGAATGGTACTGGTATGTGATGCCCGACGGCACGCCGGGAAACCTGCCCATCGTGGAGCCCTGGAAGTGCCCCTATCACAACGGCCGCATGGCGCTGGAGGTGCTGCGGCGCGACCCCGACATCGAAGTATAACGACACTGATATATTTAAGGAGGATGACCCATGGCCCAGATACTGCGCGAAGGTAAACTGTTTCACCTGAGGAACGATCAGATCAGCTACGTGCTCTGCGAGATGCCCGGCGGCGTGCTGGCGCACCTGTACTTCGGCGCGCGGCTGGAGGCGCTGAACCCGGTCAACCTGCTGCGCCGCGCCGGCGTGGCCGCGGACGGCAGCTACAGCGTGCAGGAGTGCTCGCTGGACCGCCTGCCCCAGGAGTATCCCTCCTTCGGCCTGGGCGACATGCGCGAAGGCGCGCTGACCGTGGAGGCCCCGGACGGCAGCACCGCCGTGGACCTGCGGCTGGTTTCCGCCGAGGTGCTGGATAAAAAGCCCGCCCTGGAGGGCCTGCCCGCCACCCGCGGCGAGGGCTGCGCGGCGCTGCGGCTGAACCTGAAGGACGAACACACCGGCCTCGAGGTGGCGCTGGATTACGCCATCTACGACGATTGCCCCGCCGTCACCCGCAGCGCCAGGCTTGTGAACGGGGGCCAGGGCGTGCTGAACGTCACCCGGGCGCTCAACGACATCGACTGGGAGCTGATCACACTGTCCGGCGGCTGGGCCAGGGAGCGCGCGATCCATCGCCGCCCGCTGGTGCAGGGCCACCAGGGCATTTCCAGCCGCAGGGGCGCCAGCAGCCTGCAGGCTTCGCCCTTCATATCGCTGGTCCGCCCGGATACCAACGAGGAGCAGGGCGAGGCGCTGGGTGCGGCCCTGGTCTACAGCGGCAACTTTATCGCCGAGGCCGAGGCCACCCAGTATGACTTCGCCATGAGCCGCGGCTTCCACAGGCTGTGGCAGAACCACCTGCTGCCCAGGCGCTGGGTGGGCCGGCCCCGCCCGGTGCTGCTGAACAGCTGGGAGGGCTGCTATTTCGACTTCAACGAGGACAAGCTGGTGGCCATGGCCGCCGAGGCCGCCAAGGCGGGCGTGGAGCTGTTCGTGATGGACGACGGCTGGTTCGGCCACCGCGACGACGACACCACCTCTCTGGGCGACTGGGGCGTGGACCTTCACAAGCTGCCCGGCGGGCTGAAGCGCCTGGGCGACCGCGTGCGCGCGCAGGGCATACAGTTCGGCATCTGGATGGAGCCGGAGATGGTCTCCCCGGACAGCGACCTGTACCGGGCGCACCCCGACTGGGCGCTGCACATCCCGGGCCGCGACTACATCACCGCCCGGCACCAGCTGGTGCTGGACCTGAGCCGCCAGGACGTGCAGGATTTCATCGTGGACGCCGTGACCACCACGCTGAACGAGAGCGGCGCGATCTACCTGAAGTGGGACATGAACCGCAACTTCTCCAACATCGGGTCGGCGCTGCTGCCCCCCGAGCGGCAGAAGGAGGTGCCCCACCGCTACATGCTGGGCCTGTACGCGGTGATGGAGCGCCTGGTGAAGGCCTTCCCGGACGTGCTGTTCGAGGGCTGCTCCTCCGGCGGCGGGCGGTTTGACGCGGGCCTTCTGTACTACGTGCCCCAGTATTGGTGCTCCGACGACACCGACGCGCTGATGCGCTGCCGCATCCAGTACGGCACCACCGTGGTGTTCCCCGCCAGTACGATGGGCAGCCACGTCAGCGCCGTGCCGAACCACCAGACAGGCCGGGTCACGCCCATGGAGGCCCGCTTCGCCGTGGCGATGGGCGGCAGCTTCGGCTACGAGCTGGACCCCCTGAAGCTGTCCGACGAGGATCGGCAGAGCATGCGCGACCAGGTGGCCTTCGCCAGCCGCACCCAGAACCTGCGGCTGTACGGCGACCTGTACCGGCTGCGCTCGCCCTTCGAGTGCAACCTGACGGCCTGGATCTGTGTCGCCCCGGACAAGAGCGAGGCCATCTTCACGCTGGTGCGCGCCATGTCCGTACCCAATCTCGTGCCCCCGATCATCAAGCTGAACGGCCTTGACCCGAAGAAGCGCTATCTGATCGAGCAGACCGGCGAGATCTTCGGCGGCGACGAGCTGATGCGCTCCGGCCTGTGCTGCCTGCTGAAGCAGGGCGACGCGGCCAGCGTGATGCTCACGCTGAAGGCGGTGGAAGCGGTATGATGAACCGATACGATCCCCTGGGCCCCGCTTTCCTGCGCATGGGCAGGCGGGACCCGGGCGAGGCCGCCTGCGCGCTGTGGTGGTCGGGCTCCGGCATCCGCACGCGGGTGGACTGCACCCGCTTCGAGGTGGAGGCCACCGCCGGGGACGACGAGTTCATCCCCTGGCTGGCGGTCACGCTGGACGGCGCGCCTGTGGCCCGCTTCCCGCTGCGGCCGGGCACCCACCGCTATTCGGTGCTGGGCGTGCTGGAGAAGGGCACGGCCCACGAGCTGGCCATCCTGCGGGACACCCAGCCCACCGACGGCGATTCCGGCCCGCTGGTGCTGAACGCCGTGTACACCGACGGTGAACCCAAGGCTCCCGCGCCGCGCAGCAGGCTCGTCGAGTTCATCGGCGACAGCCTGACCGTGGGCGAGGGCACCGTGGGCGACGAGGGCGGCCAGGAGTGGCGCATGGTGTACATTTCCAACCAGTTCGCCTTCCCGACGCTCGCGGCGGAGGCGCTGAAGGCCGAAAAGCGGGTGATCGCCCTGGGCGGCTGGGGTGCGTACCTGGCCTTCGACGGCGACCCGAACCGGGCCATCGGCAAGATCTACGACCGGCTGTGCCCCCTGGTGCCCGGCGGCGATATTCCCTATGACTTCGCCGCCCAGCGCCCCGCGGACGCGGTGGTCATCAACCTGGGCACCAACGACGGCTCGGCCATGAACCTGCTCGAGGGCGAGGCGAGGGAAGCGGCTCTTTCCGCCTTCGAGGACAGCGCCGTGGCCCTGCTGGCCCAGGTGCGCGCCCACAACCCGGATTCGCATATCATCTGGGCCTACGGGCTGTGCGGCACTGGCATGGCGGCGCACGCGTGCCGGGCCGTGGAGTGCCGCCGGACCGAGGGGGACGAGCGCGTCTCGTACCTGGCCCTGGACGACTGCGACGGCAGCGTCGGCAGCCGCTCCCATCCCAGCCGCGCCAGCCACATACGGGCCGCGCGGCAGATCGCGGAGGCCATCGGGGCGCTTCACTGAGCAAACGGAGGCAAGCATGACCTACCTGTACGAAACCCACATGCACACCTGTCAGGGCAGCGCCTGCGGTGTGTCCACCGGCGCGGAGCAGGCCCGCTTCTACAGCGAGATGGGCTACACGGGCATATTCGTCACCGACCATTTCACCGGCGGCAACACCGCCATGCCCCGCGACCTGCCCTGGCGTGAGCGCATCGAGCGCTTCTGCGCCGGGTATGAGGAGGCGCTGGCCGAGGGCCAGAAGCGGGGCCTGGACGTGTTCTTCGCCTGGGAGCAGAACTATGACGGCGACGAATACCTGGTCTACGGCCCGGACAAGGCCTGGCTGATCGCCCACCCCGATATCGAGCACTGGAGCCGCGCCGAACAGCTGGAGCAGATCCACAGGGCCGGCGGCGCGGTGATCCAGGCCCACCCCTTCCGAAACCGGGATTACATTCGTCACATCCTGCTGGGGCGGAAGTACTGCGACGGCATCGAGCTGGCCAACGCCGGCAACGCCCCGGATTTCGACCTGTGCGCGAAGCACTATGCCGAGGCCTGCGGCTTCCTGACTACGGCGGGCTCGGACAACCACAACTGTAAAAAACAGGATCCGGCCCGGCTGATGGGCGTGGCGGTGCGCGAAAGGCTGCACAGCGCCTTCGACTATGCCCGCCTGATCCGCGCCGGCGGGCCGATAGAGCCGGTGTACCCCGCGGGCTGGCTGGATGTGGATATATCCGCCGTGCCCCACACGCCGAGCTACTGGATCGACGAGGACCTCGGAGACGCCTGGCGCGTCCCCACCGGCATCGATTTCCTGCAGCCGGTCCAAACCTGGAAGAACGACATCATGGAGGGCAGAGCATGAACAGCATCATTACCATCAGCCGCGAATACGGCGCCGGCGGGCACAGCATCGCCCGCGAGGTGGCCAGGCAGCTGGGCATTGAAATCTATGACCGCGACATCATCCGCAACACCGCCAGGGACAGCGGCCTGGACATGGGCGTGGTGGAGCGGGAGGAGGAGGAGATCTCCCGCACGGACGCCTTCTTGCGCATGATCACGCCGGCGGCCTATGTGGATCGCCGCGAGACCATCCATGAAATCGAGCGCAAGGTGATCCTGATGCTGGCGGCCAAGGGCCCCTGCGTGCTGCTGGGCCGCTGCGCGGACGCGATACTGAACGAGGCCAACGTGGACAGCCTGAACGTGTTCATCTATGCCGACGATCTGCACCGCGCCCACCGCGTGTCCGAGCTGATCGACAGCCGGAACCCCACCGAGGTCCAGAAGGTCATGAAGCGCACCGATGCCGCCCGGCGCAACTACTATCAGCAGTTCACCGGCCGCCACTGGGGCGACTTCCGCAACTACAACCTGATGCTGGACAGCGGCGCACTGGGCTATGATGCCTGCGTGAAGCTGATCTGCGACGCCGCCGGCGCCCTGAGGTGAGGCGATGAAGCTGCTGATCGTGCGCCACGGCGAGCCGGACTACAGCGTGGATTCCCTTACGGAGAAGGGCTGGCGCGAGGCGTCGCTGCTGGCGGACCGGCTGTGCAGGCTGCCGGTGGACGATTTCTACGTCTCCCCGCTGGGCCGCGCCCGGGATACCGCCGGCGTCACGCTGAACCGGCTGGGCCGCGAGGCGGAGCAGCTGGACTGGCTGGAGGAGTTCCGTGGCCGGGTGCTGGACCCCAAGACCGGCAGGTACAGCTATGCCTGGGATTTTGCCCCGCAATACTGGACGAACTGCCCGGAATTCTGGGATGAAAACGCCTGGCGGGACAACCCGCTGGTGGCCACCGGCAATTCCGGCGCGATATTCGATGAGACGATCCGCGGGCTGGACGGCCTGCTGGCGAGGTACGGCTACGCGCGCGAGGGGCATATGTACCGCACCGGCGCCAATTCCGATGCCACCGTGGTGCTGTTCTGCCACTTCGGCGTCGCCATGGCGATGGTAGCCCACCTGACCGGCATACCCTTCTACCTGCTGCTGCACGGGTTCATCATGGCCCCTTCCTCGGTGACTACGCTGATCACGGAGGAGCGCCTGCCCGGCCAGGTGTGGTTCCGCTGCGTGGAGCTGGGGGATACCTCCCACCTGTACGCCGGCGGCGAGCCCATATCCCATTACGGCCGCTATCGCGAGCATTACGGCGTGGACGACGGCATGGGCGCGAAGGAGTAACCAGAGGAACGGGAAGCATGGAACAGGGAACGGGGGAGGGCGGCCCGCGGCTGATGCCGGGGAAGGACAAGCCGCCTGCCCGGGTTGAACAAAGAGCCGAGGAGGACGCGGGAATGAACATCGCCGTGGCGGGTACGGGCTATGTGGGGCTTTCGCTAGCGGTGCTGCTGGCGCAGCACAACCATGTGACGGCCGTGGACATACTGCCCGAAAAGGTGGAAAGGCTGAACCGGGGCGAATCGCCGATACAGGACGCGTATATCGAGCGCTACCTGGCCGAGGCGGCCTCCGGCGCGCGCCGGCTGGACCTTACGGCCACGCTGGACGGGACGCCGGCCTATGCCGGGGCGGACTATGTGATCGTGGCGGTGCCCACCAACTATGATTCCCGGCGGGATTTCTTCGATTGCTCCGCCGTGGATTCGGTGATCGGGCAGGTCCTCGCCGCATCGGACCGCGCGGTGATCGTGATCAAATCCACCGTGCCGGTGGGCTACACGGCAAAGGCCAGGGAGCGCTTCGGAACGGACAGGATACTGTTCAGCCCGGAGTTCCTGCGGGAATCCCGGGCCCTGTACGACAACCTGCACCCCTCGCGGATCATCGTGTCCTGCGACGGCGACCGCGCCGCCTCCGAAGGCTTTGCCGCGCTGCTGAAGCAGGGGGCGGAGGACGCGGACCCGCCGGTGCTGATCATGGGCAGCACCGAGGCCGAGGCCGTGAAGCTGTTCGCCAACACCTACCTGGCGCTGCGGGTATCCTACTTCAACGAGCTGGATACCTACGCCGAGATGAAGGGCCTGGATACCCGGGCCATCATCGAGGGGGTCTGCCTGGATCCGCGCATCGGCAACCACTACAACAACCCGTCCTTCGGCTACGGCGGCTACTGCCTGCCCAAGGACACCAAGCAGCTGCTGGCCAACTACCGGGACGTGCCGGAAAACCTGATCGGGGCCATCGTTGAGAGCAACCGTACCCGCAAGGATTTCATCGCCGACCGGGTGCTGGAAAAGGCGGGCTACTACACCGCCAACAGCGCCTGGAGCGCCGATCGCGAGCACAGCGTCGTGGTGGGCGTGTACCGGCTGGCCATGAAGGCGGGCAGCGACAACTTCCGCCAGTCCTCGATCCAGGGCGTGATGAAGCGCGTGAAAGCCAAGGGGGCCACGGTGATCGTGTACGAGCCCTCGCTGAAGGACGGCGAAACCTTCTTCGGCTCGCGGGTGGTGAACGACCTTGCCGCCTTCAAGGCCCGGAGCGACGCCATCATCGCCAACCGCTATGACAGCGCCCTGGACGACGTGGCGGACAAGGTGTATACCCGTGACCTGTTTCGGAGGGATTGACATGACGAAGACGCGCGTGGCGCTGGATGGGAAGACGGTGCTGGTCACTGGCTCGCCGGGATTCATCGGCGCGAACCTGGTGCTGCGGCTGCTGAAGGAGATGCACGGCGGCACCGTGGTCAGCCTGGACAGCATGAACGCCTATTACGACCCGGCCCTGAAGGCCTATCGGCTGGACAGGATCGGGCGGGCCGCGGCGGAATCGCCGGTGAAGCACGTGTTCGTAAAGGGCTCCATCGCCGACCAGGCGCTGGTGGATCAGGTGTTTGATACCTACCGGCCCGCCGTGGTGGTGAACCTGGCCGCCCAGGCCGGCGTGCGCTACAGCATCGACCACCCCCGGGAGTACATCGATGCCAACATCGTGGGCTTCTTCAACATCCTGGAGGCCTGTCGCCGCCATCCGGTGGAGCATCTGGTGTATGCCTCCTCGTCGTCGGTATACGGCGGGAACGAAAAGGTGCCCTTCAGCACCGACGATAACGTGGACCATCCGGTCAGCCTGTACGCGGCCACCAAGAAGTCCGACGAGCTGATCGCCCACAGCTATGCCAAGCTGTACGACATCCCCTGCACGGGGCTGCGGTTCTTCACCGTGTACGGCCCGGCGGGGCGGCCCGACATGTTCTACTATTCCGCCACGGAGAAGCTGGTGCGCGGCGAGAGTATCCGCCTGTTCAACTACGGCAACTGCAAGCGGGATTTCACCTATGTGGACGACATCGTGGAGGGCGTGTTCCGGGTGATGCAGGGCGCGCCCCGGCGCAGGGCCGGCGCGGACGGCCTGCCCTTGGCCCCCTGGGCGGTGTACAACATCGGCGGCGGCACGCCGGAGAACCTGCTGGATTTTGTGGACGCGCTGCAGACGGCGCTGGTGGAGGCGGGGGTGCTTCCCCCGGACTATGATTTTGCCGCCCACCGGCAGCTGGCGCCCATGCAGCCCGGAGACGTGCCCGTCACCTTTGCCGACAGCGCGCCCCTTGAGGCCGACTATGGCTTCCGGCCCGGGATCGGCATCCGCGAGGGCCTGCGCCGCTTCGCCCGGTGGTACGCCGAATACCGGCGTTAGAGTGTGTTTCCAAAATACCTGAAGCGCATTTTCGGCGTCTTTGCCTGCATTTCTGCGTTGGTTTCCCTTGATTTACCTGGCGGCAAGTCAAGGGACTTCAACACCGCCATAGCGAAAAGGATGCCGTAGGATTGTCTTTATTCTATTTGAGTTTAGTATTAGAAACACACCCTGGCGTCAGGGTCGCCGCCGCCCGACGGCAAATGAAAGGGACTGTCTCAAGCGCTTTGAGACAGTCCCTTCATTTGTGCTTCGGTCGGCGGCGGCCCTGTCCGGGATCCGGCTACGCGCCGCGCTTGTCCTGGTACAGCGCGTTGTCGGCCACGTTGATGAACTCCTGCAGGGTCATGCCATCGCGGTACTTCGCGTAGCCCACGCTGACGGCCAGGCGGTAGGGCAGGTCGTGCTGGCGGGTATAGGCGTCGAAGGCCTGCTTCACGCCGGCCTTGTAGGCCTCGGCCTGCGCCTCGGTGTCGATGACCAGCATGGACAGGAACTCGTCGCCGCCGAAGCGGGCGAGTATGCCCCGGTTGCCCGCCATGGCGGCGGACAGCAGCTTCGCCGCGGCCACCAGCGCCTCGTCGCCCACCGAGTGGCCGAAGGTATCGTTGATCTGCTTGAAGCGGTTCAGGTCCATCATGAACAGGTACAGCGGCTTTCCCTGGCGCACGTAGTCGGTGAAGGCGGCGTCCAGCGTCTTGCGGTTGTTCAGGCCCGTCAGGCTGTCCCGCAGGATCTCGCTGTCCTGGTCGTCGATGTAGATCAGCACGATGGATATGGCCGCGCAGGTCCACGCGCCGGGCATGCCGGTGTAGAACAGGCTGACCACGGCCCCCAGTATGGGCACGATGTAGAAGCCCAGCAGCTTGTACACGATGCGCCGGGGTACCCTGGCATCGCGGTTCAGCAGGCGCACCAGTATGTGCAGCAGCGACAGCAGCATCAGGCCGTAAGACCCGATCAACTGCAGCCAGAACAGCCGCCCGTGGGCGTACACGTTCTCCGGGGATACGGTGAAGCTCCACTCCGTCCAGATGGACGCCACGTTGAACAGCGTGAACAGGGCCCCAGGCAGCATCATCAGCATGTGCAGCCGCTTGTTGATCGTATAGCCCAGGGTCTCCAGCACATACAGGTACCATATGGCGCCCAGCACCACCCAGGCGGACAGGAACAGCGCGTTGATCACCCGGTTCGCCGCGATCGCGCCGGGGAACATGCGCCCCTCCACCAGCAGCCACAGGCTGTCCAGCGTCAGCTGCATGATATCGCCCATCACCACGCTGCGGAACAGCACCCGCCGCATCTGCTGGTTCACGTTGCTCACGCTCTGGCGTACGATCGCGCACAGCATCAGCAGGCACAGCGCGTTCAGCTCGATATGGATGGCTGTGGTCATCCGCCTCGCCTCCTACCGCGTTTACGCACAACTCCCCCGGGAAGTGATATGCGACTTGATAAATGTCCCGCCGCCCATCCCGAGACAGACACAGCGCGACGCCGGGTCGATGATGTTCAGGTTGTCGAAACCATGGCACAGCCCGTTGTTTCCGGGCGGATGCCTGTATCCTGATTTATTATACCGCTTTTTTTGCATAAAGTCCAGTTATACCGGTCGGTGAATTGCGGGAAGCGCCAAAATAAACCGTCCCCGCGGCTTCCGTGCGGAAATCGCGGGGACGTATCGCCTGCTTTGTCAGGTCCTGCGGCGGCTGAGGATCAGCAGCGCGCCGGCCAGCAGCGCCAGGCATGCCGCCAGGGGGATCCAGGGCGTCAGCGTGAAGCCCGCGATCAGATAGCCCACCGCGCAGAC
>CACYWI010000067.1 GCA_902778045.1 uncultured Eubacteriales bacterium | reverse complement strand
GAGGATCTGAAGAAGGTGAAGTGGACCACCCGCGTGGCCGGATGGCTGCTGAAGGTGTTCGCGCCGGTGATGTGAGATCAGGCGATAGGGAATAGGCCATAGGCAATAGGAATGGCCGGTGCGTTGCGGTTTCACGTCGCCCGGTATGCTCCAGCATAACACGAAGATCCTTCGCATGGCCAAGTCATCTGTTTAGTGCCGTAAGGTACCAAAAGCCGCGCGGTAGCCACTATTCCTATTGCCTATTCCCTCAGACCCGACAAAAAAGGCTGCTCCGAAGCGAAGCAGCCTTTTTTGTCGGGTCCTTTTACATCGCGGTATAGCCGCCGTCCACGGGCAGGTTCACGCCGGTCACATAGCTGGAGGCGGGGGAGGCCAGGAAGATCGCGGCGCTGTCCAGCTCGCCCTCGTTGCCGTAGCGCTCCTCGGGGATCATGGTCTTCGCGTTCTGCTGGAAGAAATCGGAATTCAGGGTGTCTACGGTCAGGGGCGTGTAGAAGTAGCCGGGGCAGATGGCGTTCACGGTGATGCAGTACTTGCCCCACTCGGCGGCCAGCGCGCGGGTCAGGTTGACCACGCCGCCCTTGGCGGCATGATAGGGGGCGGAGCCCGCGATCTTGTTGCCCACCAGGCCGTACATGCTGGCGATATTGATGATCCTGCCGTACTTGGCGGGGATCATGGCCTTCTTGGCCACGGCGCGCGCCACGCGGAAGGAGCCGAACAGGTCGATGTTCATCTCGTTGTGGAACTGGTCGTCGGTGATGTCCTCGGCGGGAGCGACGGCGCCGGTGCCGGCGTTGTTGATCAGGATGTCCACGCGGCCGAACTTCGCCAGCACGGCGTCGACCATGGCCTCGACATTGGCGGTGTCGGTGATGTCGCAGCGCACGGCCAGCGTCTCGACGCCGAATTCATCGGCGATCTGCTTGGCCACTTCGTCGATCAGGTTCTGGCGGCGCGCCACCGCAACGATGTTCGCGCCCTGGTTGGCCAGCGCCTTGGCCATCTGTACGCCCAGGCCCGTGGAGCAGCCGGTCACGATCGCGACCTGTCCCTTGAGGTCAAAATAATTTTTCATGGTCAATCCTCTCCAATCTTGTTGATTGATATCCAAAATGCGGGATAGCCCCGCAAGAAGGTCGATCCTACAGCGCCTCGAATATGGCGTCCTTCAGGGCGTCAAATTCGGTGAAGTGCTTCAAATCCGGGTTGTCGGCGATGATCTTCTCTGTGGAGCGGAACAGGAAGCCCGCCTTGCTGGCGCGGATCATAGCCAGGTCGTTGTAGCTGTCACCGCAGGCGATGGTGTCAAAGCCCACCGATTGCAGTGCCTTCACCGTGGAAAGCTTCGACTGGGCGATGCGGATCCTGTAATCCGATATCATGCCATCCTCGCCCACCTGCAGCGCGTTGCACATCAGCGTGGGCCAGTCCAGCTTTTCCATCAGCGGCTGGGCGAACTGGGTGAAGGTGTCGCTGAGGATCACCGCCTGGGTGCGCGTGCGCAGCGCGTCCAGGAATTCCCGCGCGCCGGGAAGCGGGTCGATGGTGCGGATCGTATCCTGTATGTCCTTCAGCCCCAGGCCATGCTCGCGCAGTATGCCCAGACGCCAGCGCATCAGCTTGTCATAGTCCGGCTCGTCCCGGGTGGTGCGCCGCAGCTCGGGAATGCCGCTGGCCTCGGAAAACGCGATCCAGATCTCCGGCACCAGCACGCCCTCCAGATCCAGGCATACGATGTTCAGTTCGCTCATGGCACAGGCCTCGCTTTCGATAGGTTCATTATTAGTGTATCATAACGGAGGGGAAAATGCAAGGGAATAGGCAATAGGCGATAGGAATAGTGGCTGCCGCGCGGTGAATATGCCTTCCACCTTCAGGGGCATCGAGCGCCAGGAAAACTCTCCAGTGGAGAGTTTTCAGCAAGATGGGGTCGGCAGACCCGTGGAAGGTGGCCGAGCGAAGCGAGGTCGGAAGAGGTCGCTCCCCATTCCCCATTCAGTCCTGCGGCCTGCGGTAGAAGCGGCCCGTCAGGGAATCGGTGCGCTGGGTGTTGATAAAGGCGTGGGGGTCCACCTCGCGCACGTCGTGCACAACGCGGCGGATGTCGTCGCCGGAGAGCACCGTGTAGATCATCGACCGGGGCTGTTTCATGTACAGGCCCGTGCCGTTGAACAGCGTGGCGCCGTGGTGGGTGACGTCCCGGATGATGGCGTAGACCTCGTCGGGCTTGTCCGTCACGATCCACAGCGTGCGGTGCTGGTAGCGGCGGAACAGCGTATGCAACGCCTGGGTGGTGCAGAACTGGAAGATCATCGAATACAGCGCCCGCTCCCAGCCGAACAGCACGCCCGCCGCGCTGAGCATGATCACGTTGCCGGCCAGTATGATGTTGAAGGCGTCCCGGCCGCTCTTCTCTGCCAGGTAGATGCTGATGAAGTCCGTGCCGCCGGTGCTGGCGTCGGCCTGCAGGCACAGCGACGAGGCCAGCCCGTTCACAAGCCCGCCGAACACGCTGTTCAGCAGCGGGTCCGCCGCCAGGGTAAAGGTGGGCAGCACGTCGGTCAGCACACTGGTGATGGTCACCGCCAGGATCGAAAACAGCGCGAAGCGCTTGCCGATGTAGCGGAAGCACAGCGCGGCGGCCACGAAGTTCAGCGACAGGCTGAACAGGGAATAGGGCGGCCTGAAGCCCAGGTAGCGCTGGCAGGTCTCCTGGATCAGCAGCGAAAGACCGGTGAAGCCGCCTGGGAACAGGCCGGCCGAGCGTACGAAGCTGACGATGACCAGCGCATAGAGCACGGAGCCCGCGAGGATCAGCAGCGCGCGCTGCCAAAGCGGACGTTGCCTTGAAGGCATGAGCAACTCTCCCTCCCCTTGGATTGTCCCTATTTTATCGCACACAGCATAAATTCGCAAGGGCTTTTCTTTTTTGTTACAATGTGGTATAATAGAATATCAGTAGGAAATAACCGCTTTAAGGAGGCGTTTCGATGTGAAAAAGAGGATCCTCGCGCTGGTACTGGCGCTCGCGGTGGTGGCTGCCCTGACTGGGGAGGCCCTGGCGTCTGTGCCCTGCGCATGGTGCTGGGGAAAGAACGGCAATTGCATCTTTTGCGGCGGCACGGGCCGACAGGGTTCAGATCCCACCGCTGCAAAGACCACCAAGCCGGATCCGGGCGGGGTCTCGAGCAGCAGCGCGCAGAAGGCCGATATTTCCATTTCCGCATTGGTGCTCGTGGCGGGCCGGACGGCCCAGCTGAAGGTCACCGGTACCACCAAAAAAGTGAAATGGAGCTCCTCCAACAAGAAGGTGGCTACGGTCTCCTCCAAGGGCAAGGTGAAGGCAAAGAAGAACGGCAAGTGCACCATCACCGCCAAGGTGGGCAGCAAGAAGCTGAAGTGCAAGGTGACGGTGAAGAAAAAGACCTATGCCAAGTCCATCAAGCTGGACAAGACCAAGGCCACGCTGCTGCCGGGCGGCAGCATCGATCTGACCTACACCGTGTCGCCGGAGCCCTCGAAGATCACCGAGGAGTGGAAGGTATCCTTCTCCTCCGGCAAGGAGGGTGTGGCCACCGTGGACAGGTTCGGCAAGGTGACGGGCCGGAACCCCGGTAAGGCCACCATTACTGCGAAGCTGAAGATCAAGAAGGGCAAATACAAGAAGTACAAGTGCGCGATCACGGTGGAAAGCGGCCTGACCCGCTTCAAGCGCTGGTTTGACAAGAACAGCGAGTCTGTGGACGGCGTGCGGATCTACTATTCCGGCCTCAACGACGAGATCATCTATGACCCCTCGGCAAAGACCTGGACATTCCAACGCTACGAGACCTCGGGCGACGGTTCTTCAAGGAGCGAAAGTGTCGAAACGTCGGTGACGTTCAACGAGAACTTCACTGGAAAGGTATATCTCAGCTATCACCGGCTCTTTATCGGCGCCTTCAGCGGCAAGGACGAGGTCGAGGGCACCGCGGTGGAATCCGTGAAAACCCTGTCAAACAGTGCCGGCTACAACTGGAACTACACCCAAGGAAAGGACAAGACCAACCTGGCCAACACAAGCGTCCACGCCCTGATGTCGAGCATGCACCTGCTGCTGAAGAGAGAGGCCAAGCTGAACGCCAGGGTCGGCTGGTACGACCTGGGCCTGAAGGCCTACTGATCGACGCGACCGTCCACCCTCCACCCGATCCCTGCGGAAGGAGAATCGCGATGAAGAAAAGGATACTCGCGCTGTTACTGGCGCTGATGCTGTGTACCTTCGGCCTTGAAACAGCCCTGGCGGACCTGCCCTGCGTGGCCTGCGGCGGCGACGGCAAGGTCGACTGCGGCACCTGCGGCGGCAGCGGGTCGGTGACGCGGGGAACCGCGCGCACGGGCTTTGTCACCAGTACCTGCAACACCTGCCGCGGCAGCGGCAAGGTCAACTGTACGGCCTGCGGCGGCGACGGCCGGGTGGGCTCAAGCGATCCGGGGACTTCATCCTCCGGCGGCGGCTCCGGCGGCAGCTCGAGCGCCAGCAAGAAGGCTGCGATCTCAAAAACGAAGCTGACCCTGGTCGCCGGACGCACGGCGAAGCTGAAGATCACCGGCACCTCGAAGACCGTGAAGTGGAGCTCCTCGAACAAGAAGGTGGCCACCGTTTCCTCCAAGGGCAAGGTGAAGGCGGTCAAGGCCGGCAAGTGCACGATCACCGCCAAGGTGGGCAGCCAGAAGCTGAAGTGCAAGGTGACGGTCAAGAAGAAGGTCTATGCCAAGTCCATCAAGCTGAACAAGACCAAGGCCACGATGCTGGTCGGCAAGAGCCTCGAGCTGTCCTATACCGTGTCGCCGAAGTCCTCCAAGATTACGGAAAAGTGGTCGGTGTCCTTCTCCTCCAGCGCGAAGGCCGTCGCGGGCGTGGACAAGGCGGGCAAGGTGACCGCCCTCAACCCCGGCGAGGCCACCGTCACGGCCAAGCTGAAGATCAAGAAGGGCAAGACCTATAAGGCCAAGTGCAAGATCACCGTGGAAAGCGGCCTGACCCGCTTCAAGCGCTGGTTCAACAAGAACTGCTCGAAGGTCGACGGCAAGAAGGTGCTTTACACCGGGGAGAACGACCGGATCATCTACGATCCCTCCGCCAAGACCTGGACCATCGCCCGCACCGGCGAGGATTCCATGAGCTACAAGGATATGTATGTGACCTTCAACAATAGCTTTACCGGCACGGCCAGCCTCTATTACTACCGGCTGAGCAGGATCTCCGGCTCTGAAACCGAATGCACCGCCAGCGCCTCTGTCAATGCGCTGTCCCAGTACGCCGAGTACGACTGGGATTTCACCAAGGGAACGGCGCTGTATGACCACGGGCTTGCCGATACCGGCATCGCCGCGCTGTTGTCCGGCATGCAGGTCCCGCTGGTGAACGACGCCAAGCTGAACGCCAAGGGCGGCTGGCGCGACCTGGGATTGAAGGGATATTGAGGGATCAGGAAAAGAAGCGGCAGATGCCGGCATCGCGCAGGGGCGCTTTGTGAGCGCTTGCACCGCAGAACCTCGCGTGAGCGAAACGGATCAAACGGAACGAAAGACATGTAAAGGGAGGATCGCCCATGAAAAAGAGAATCGCGGCGCTGCTGATGTTGCTGGTCATGCTGCTGGGCGGCATTGAGTGTGCGCAGGCGTCGGGCGCCTGCAGCGCCTGCAACTCGTCAGGCAAGGTGGACTGCGGCAACTGCAGCGGCGGCTGGAATACACGGGGAACGTCCAGGACGGGGTTTGTCAGGTCGTCGTGCGGATACTGCTATGGACGGGGCAAGGTGAAGTGCGCGGCCTGCCGTGGCGACGGTCGCGTCGATTCCGGCGATCCTGGCGATACCGGCGGCAGCTCAGGCTCGCACAAGGCCGACCTGTCCGCGACGAAGCTGACGCTGGTCGCGGGTCGCTCCGAGACGCTGAAGGTGCTCTGGGGCTCCGGCACGGTGAAATGGAGCTCTTCGAACAAGAAGGTGGCCACCGTGTCCTCCAAGGGCAAGGTGAAGGCGGTGAAGGCCGGCAAGTGCACCATCACCGCCAAGGTGGGCAGCCAGAAGCTGAAGTGCAAGGTGACGGTCAACAAGAAGGTCTACGCCAAGTCCATCAAGCTGAACAAGGCCAAGGCCACACTGGTGCCGGGTCAGGCGCTGCAGCTGTCCTACACCCTCTCTCCGAAGACCTCGAAGATCACCGAGGCGTGGGAGGTGTCCTGGTCGTCCAGCGACAGCGGCATCGTCATGATCGACGACGACCTGAAGGTAAAGGCGAAGAAAGCCGGCACGGCCACCATTACCGTAAAGCTGAAGATCAAGAAGGGCAAGACGAAGAAGGTCAAGTGCAAGATCACGGTGGAGAAGGGCCTGACACGCTTCAGGAACTGGTTCAACAAGAACTGCTACAGCCGGGATGGCCTGAAGGTGGTCGACGTCAGTAACGTCGGAACGATCACCCATGATCCCTCCGGCGGGACCTGGACCTTCAGCCGGTACGACGATTCCTCTTCAATGTGCACCGAGGAATGCTCGCTGACGTTCAACGAGAAGTTTACCGGCAGCGCACGGGCCTATTACAACCGCGCTGCCAAGCCGCCCTTCTCCGTCAACATCGAGGGCAGCGCCAAGGTGCCCGTCAACGATCTCTCCAGGGAAGTGATCTGTGATTGGAAATACGAAGAGGACAAGGGCCACGATACCTACAAGCAGGCCGACAAGGGCATACACGCCCTGCTGTCCGGGTTCTATGTGACGCTGCGCGACAGCGCCGGCCTTAAGGGCAAGGGCGGCTGGCGCGATCTGGGATTGAAGGGCTACTGACCGACCACGCGAGAGGAGAATCGCGATGAAGCGAAGGATCGTGACGCTGGCGCTGGTACTGCTGCTGTGCGTCTGCGCGACGGAAGGCGCGCTGGCGTCGGTCTGTGCCATCTGCGGGGGCAGCGGCAAGGTGACGTGCAGCTGGTGCAAGGGCGCCGGCGGCAAGTACACCGCCTATGACGTGGTGTGGAGTTATTGTTCCTATTGCATGGGCACCGGCAGCGAGAAGTGCACATTCTGCAACGGCAAGGGCGAGGTCGGCACGACCAGCTCCGGCAGCACGACCAGCTCCGGCAGTACGACCAGCTCCGGCGGTTCCGGCAGCTCCGGCAGCAGCGTAAAGACCGAGCCCAAGCCCAGCCTTTCCAAGACCCAGCTGACCCTGGTCGCGGGGCGCACGGCGACGCTGAAGGTCTCCAACGCCAAAAAGACCGTGAAGTGGAGCTCCTCGAACAAGAAGGTGGCCACGGTTTCCTCCAAGGGCAAGGTGAAGGCGGTCAAGGCCGGCAAGTGCACGATCACCGCCAAGGTGGGCAGCAAAAAGCTGAAGTGCAAGGTGACGGTCAAGAAAAAGGTCTACGCCAAGTCCATCGAGCTGAACAAGGCCAAGGCCACGCTGCTGCCCGGCGGCACACTGTCGCTGAGCTACACCGTGTCGCCCAAGGCCTCGAAGATCACCGAGGATTGGTCGGTGTCCTTCTCCTCCAGCGACAAATCCGTGGCCACCGTGGATAATAACGGCAAGGTCACGGCGAAGAAGAAGGGCGCGGCCACCATCACGGCGAAGCTGAAGATCAAAAAGGGCAAGACCGTGAAGGTCAAGTGCAAGATCACGGTGGAGAAGGGCCTGACCCGCTTCAAGCGGTGGTTCGGGAAGAACAGCGCCACGGTGAAGGGCAAGCAGGTCTATTCCTTCCGCGACAGCCTGAACGACCTCCAGATCGTTTGGGATCCCTCGGACGGGACCTGGACCTTCATCAATGTATTCGATGGGACGAGCGTATCGTCGGTGACCTTCAACAAGGATTTCACCGGCAGCGCGCGGGTTTACGCCAACAGCACCGGCATTGATCCGACCTATGACGGCGAAGCCTTTGCCACCCAGCCGGTGAAGTCGATCTCATTGGATACGAGCTACAGCTGGGAGTACACCAAGGGCGAAAAGTACCGGACCACGTTCGATTATGACAAGGCCTTCAACAGCGGCGTCGCGGTCGTCCTGAGCCACGTGAACCTGATACTGAGGGACGAGGCCAAGCTGAACGGCAAGGTTGGCCTGCGGGATTTGGGGTTCAGCGCGTACTAAACGCGCCGCGGAGAGGAAGAGCATGGAGCAAGGAAACCTGCTACCGGTGACAAATGTTATAGGGTATTATTTGGGCATTTCGGTGCATCCGAGTTCGATGGTGCAGTCTGCACTGGTAACTGCACCTAAAATGGATCTATATGCCATATAAAATATGGTTCTACAGGGAGAGACAGGTGATAATAGGGACAACAAGAGGATAGACAATATCGAGCGGAAAACAGCCACTTGGAAGTAATGAGGCTCCAAGTGGCTGATTATTCGGATCATGAACACAGTGGGTTGGAATCCGGCAAATACGGGTGGTGCTGCAGCACAGTAACCAGTCTTTGCGTGCAAGGCCTTTTCTTTTTCATTACCTTGTGGTATAATAAAATATCCTGAAAAGGCGTGGCGGCGCTTTTGTTTATGCGCCCGGAGGAAGAGCATGGAGCAAGGAAATCAACTGACACAATTGCATGAGGAACAGGCCTACACCGCCCGGGTGCAGCAGCTTCTGCTGGCGCTGATCGAGCGGGCGCAGGTCATCTCCAGCGACCATCTGCAATCGATCCACGCCATCGTGGCCGACGCGTGGGAGGATTTGTGGTGCGCCGCCAGTTCGCCGACAGCATGGCCCAGCGCTCGCGGCGCATGCTGCTGAACCCCTTCTTTGCCCGGGTGGACTTCAGGGAGGAGGGCGCGACCGTTGCGGAGCGCATCGTGATCGGCCTGTACAGCCTGAAGGACGAGAAGGGCGAGCTGCTGGTGCACGACTGGCGCGCGCCGGTGTGCAGCCTGTACTATGACGCCATGCCCGGCGAGGCCGCCTATCAGAGCCCCTCCGGCGAGATCCGGGGCGAGCTGACCCTGAAGCGCCAGTACCGGATGGAGCAGGGGCGCCTGAAGTACTATGTGGATACCCGGCTGTCCATCGATGATTCCATGCTGCTGGACATACTGTCCGGGGCCACCAGCCGCCACATGCGCCAGATCGTGGCCACCATACAGAGCGAGCAGAACGCCGCCATTCGCCAGGACGACGCCCGGGTGGTGTCCGTGGTGGGCAGCGCCGGCTCCGGCAAGACCAGCGTGGCCATGCACAGGGCGGCCTATCTGATGTACCACCGCCGCGACCTGCTGGACGCCAGCAAGATCATGATCCTGTCGCCCAGCACCGCCTTTTCGGAGTACGTCTCCGGCGTGCTGCCGGAGCTGGGCGAGGAAAACATCCGCGCCCGCACGTTGCGCGAGGTGGTGGAGGACGTGCTGGGCAAGAAGGTCGAAAAGCCCTACCACCAGCTGGAGGCCCTGCTGGACGACGCGGACGGCCTGCGGCGCGAATCCGTGCAGTACAAGGGCGGCGCGGCTTTCCTGGACCAGCTTCGGCGCTTCGCCGACAACTTCGCGGCCTACGGACCGGGCTTCAGGGATGTGCGGCTGGATCGGCAGGTGCTGATCCGCCGTGACGAGCTGACCCGCATGTACCGGGGCGAGCTGTCGCTGCTCACCCCCGCGCAAAAGCTGCAGCGCATGGCCGCCACGCTGCAGACCCGACTGGAGGGCTGGGAGGATCGGCTGTACAAGCAATATGAAAAGAGCTTCTCCGGCCGCTACGGCCAGCGGGAGCTGCGGCAGATGTGCAATATCGCCGTGGCCCAGCGGCTGCAGCCGGTGCGCGCACAGCTGCGCCAGATGCTGGAAATGAAGGGCGGGGACCTGCTGAAGCAGGCCATGCGCGCCGCGCCGAAGCCCCTGCGGGATGCCTTCGACGAGAACCTTGCCGCGGGTCTGACCTGGTGGGAGGACGCCGTGGCCGAGGCCTACCTGATGGTGCGGCTGGGCTTTGCCACGCCGGACAAGCAGATCTACCACCTGCTGGTAGACGAGGCCCAGGATTATTCCGATACCGCGCTGGCGATGCTGGGCTGCTACTATCCCAACGCCAGGGTCACGCTGCTGGGCGACCCCAAGCAGCGCACGACTCCCGGCTTGGAGGACTGCGACCCGGCCCGCTGGGGCGCCTGCTTCGGCATGGCGGACGCCCCGGTGTTCCCGCTGAGCCGGTGCTACCGCAGCACGCGGCCCATCGCCGAGCTGTGCAACCGCATACTGCCCGGCGGCAACGCGCTGATCCCCTTCGGGCGCGAGGGTAATCCCCCTACAGTGGCCCGCTATTCCGAGGCGCTTTTGAAGCAGACGCTGGAGGCGTTCCGCGCGGCGGGGCACAGCTCCATCGCCGTGATCACCCGCAGCCAGGCCCAGGCCGATTCCCTCTCCACGAAGCTGGACAGGGTGTACCGGCTGGACGGCGGCGAGGCGGACCTGAACTATGAATCCGGCGACAACGTGGTGGCCTGCTATCACCTGACCAAGGGCATGGAGTTCGATGCCGTGGTCGTGGTCTGGCCGGAGGTGGCGCTGGACGACGGGGAGCGCCGTCGCCTGTACACCGCCGCCTCCCGGGCGCTGCACGACGTGGCGCTGCTGGGCGGCGAGGGCCTCGTGGAGGCGCTGGGATAGCCAGGGGGAGATACCACTTCGCGACGGCGATCACAGGAAGGACACACACTTCATGATTTACGACGCCATGATTATCGGCGGCGGGGCCTCCGGGCTGATCGCCGCCTGCGCGCTGGCCCTTCGGGGACGGCGCGTTGTGCTGTTGGAAAAGCAGGAAAGGGTGGGGCGCAAGCTGCTGAGCACCGGCAACGGCCGCTGCAACCTGACCCACTTGAACGCGACCGCGGGGGACTACCACGGCGCGCGCGCGGCGGCGCGGGCCGCGCTGAAGGCCTGGCCGCCGGAGCGGGTGGTCGCCTTCTTCGGGGAGACGCTGGGCGTGCCCTGCGTGCCGGACGGGGAGGGGCGCGTCTATCCGATGAGCCGCCAGGCCGCCTCGGTGCTGGACGCGCTGCGCCTGCGCTGCGACGAGCTGGGCGTGGATACCCGCACCGGCTTCCGCGTCACGGGGCTGTCCCGGAAGGGCGGGGCCTTCGAGGCCGCGTCCGACGGCGGCGAAAGGGCTTCGGCCCGCTGCGCGCTGGTGTGCACCGGCGGGCTGGCCGCGCCGAAGCTCGGCGCGTCCGGCGAGGGCTACCGGCTGCTGGAGGGCTTCGGCCACGCGATCTCGCCCCGGTTCCCGGCCATCGCGGCCCTGCGCACGCCGCCGAAGGACGTGCGCGGCCTGAAGGGCATACGGGCGCAGGTCCTGCTGACGCTGCTTGTGGAGGGCGAAATCGCGCGCGAAGAATATGGCGAGGCACTGTTTGCCGAGTCAGGCGTGTCCGGCATCGCGGCCATGCAGCTGGCCCGGCCGGCCAACGAGGCGCTGCGCGAAGGCAGGCGCTGCGCGGTGGCGCTGGATTTCCTGCCGGACGGGGACGCCCGCGCGCTGCTGCGGCAGCGGGCGGAGCAGCTGCCGCTGCGAGCCATGGAGGACTTCCTGAATGGCATCGTGCCCAGGCGGCTGGGCCAGACGGTGGTCGCCGCGGCAGGGCTTTCGCCGCGGCTGGCGGCGGGGGCGCTGGCGGAGGGACAGCTGGCGCGGCTGGCGGAGGTGCTGACCGGCTGGGTGCTGCCCGTCACCGGCACCCAGGACTTCGACCAGGCCCAGGTGACCGCCGGCGGCGCGTCGCTGAAGGACTTTGACATCCGCCGCATGGCCTCGCTGCGCGCGCCGGGACTGTTCGCCGCCGGCGAGGTGCTGGACGTGGACGGCGACTGCGGCGGCTTCAACCTGCAATGGGCCTGGAGCAGCGCGCTGATGGCCGCCGACGGGATCGACAAACTGCTTGAGGGGGATGCCCTATGAGGATACGCGTGAATCAGCTCCGCCAGAGGTTGGACGACTGGCAGCTGCCCATCGAAACGCTGGCCGCCCGGGCGCTGCGTTTGAAGCCGGAGGAGATCGTCTCCGCGCGGCTTTTGCGCAAGTCCGTGGACGCCCGGGACAAGGGCGACGTGCACTTCTCCCTGACGTTGGAGGCGGAGACCGCCCGCCCCGTGCGCCTGCCGAAGAATGCGGAGGAGATCAAAAATGGGATAGGGGACGGTTCCTTATCCCAAAAAAATGGGATAAGGAACCGTCCCCTATCTCATTTTCCACCGCTGGTGGTGGGCATGGGGCCGGCGGGGCTGTTCGCGGCGCTGACGCTGGCCCGGGCGGGGTATACACCCGTCGTGGTGGAGCGGGGCCGGCCCGTGGACCAGAGGGCCCGGGACGTGGCCGCCTTCTGGAACGGCGGGGCCTTCGATCCTGCCAGCAACGTGCAGTTCGGCGAGGGCGGCGCGGGCACCTTTTCCGACGGCAAGCTGAACAGCGGCATCAAGGATCCCCGATGCCGGGCCGTGCTGGCGGAGATGCACCGGGCCGGCGCGCCGGAGAGCATCCTCTGGCAGGCCAAGCCCCACGTGGGCACCGACCACCTGAGGACCATGGTGAAGAACCTGCGGCAGCAGATCATCGAGCTGGGCGGCGACGTGCGCTTCGAGACGCGCCTGACCGGCCTGGTCGTGGAGGACGGCCGGGTGCGCGGCGCGCG
>CACYWI010000066.1 GCA_902778045.1 uncultured Eubacteriales bacterium | reverse complement strand
ATCGCCCGGGAGTTCGTGCCCGCCGCACGGCAGGCGGAGGCCGACGCCGGCTCCGAGACCGTATCCGCTCTGCGCGGCCTGCAGGTAAAGGTGGCCAACGCCGATGTGGAGATCGTGCGGGAATCACTGGACAACGGTGCCGCGGCCCAGCTGCGCTTTTCCGACCCCAAGCGCTTTGAGTGGCGCATGGACGGGGACACGCTGTCGGTGCAGGAGCGCAGGCCAGAGGAGCGGCATATGGGCCTGGAGGCCGGGCTGCGCTGGCTGAAGCAGATGATCTCCGAGCCGAGCCTGCGGGTGACCGTCGCGCTGTCGGAGGGCCTGGCGGACGCGCTGGACTTCGAGGGCAGCGGCGGCGATATCAGGCTGGAGGGCGTGCGCTTCGCCAAGGCCAGGCTGGTCACTGCCAGCGGCGACATCGAGCTGAAGAGTGTCGCCTGCGAGAACGGCATCGGCATCGACATCCGCAGCCACAGCGGCGACGTGACGCTGACGGACGTGCGCGCCTCCAACCTGATGGCCCACACCGCCAGCGGCGACATTTCCGGCCGGGGACTTGATCTTTCGGGCCGGCTGCGCCTGGAAAGCGCCAGCGGCGACGTGGAGCTGCGGGGCCTGGATTGCGCGGAGGCCAACGTCACCACCGCCAGCGGCGACATTGAGATCGACCGCGGCCGCGCCAGCGGGACCTCGATACAGTCCGCCAGCGGCGACGTGCGCCTGGACGAGCTGGAAACCGACCCCACCCTGGCAGTGCAGACCGCCAGCGGCGACGTGGAGCTGACCCGCTGTATCGCCCGCGAGACCCGGCTGGCCACCGCCAGCGGCGACGTAAAGCTGCGGCTTGCGCCGCTGTCCTGCGGCTACGACATTTCCGCCAACACCCGCAGCGGCGACGTCCGCCTGCCCAGGGACAACCCTTCGCCCGCCGCCGGCGAAATACAGCCCCGGATCGCGGTGAACACCATGTCCGGCGACATCGACGCCGGGATACTGGGATGATTCTACAGATACAGCGCCGGCGACAGGAAGCTTCCCGTCGCCGGCGCTGTGTTTATGCCTGCTCCGCTCCGGCGAACTGGCTGTTGTACAGCTCGGCGTAGAAGCCGTTCTGCGCCAGCAGCGATTCGTGGTTCCCCTGCTCCACGATGTGGCCGTCGCGCATCACCAGGATCACGTCGGCCTCGCGGATGGTGGACAGCCTGTGGGCCACGATGAAGGAGGTCCTCCCCTTCATCATCCGGGCGAAGGCGGACTGGATCTTCAGCTCGGTTCGGGTGTCGATGGAGGAGGTGGCCTCGTCCAGTATCAGCATTGGGGGCAAATGCAGCCCCTCCTCCGTGGCCGCGCCGTCGCCGCAAAGCATCACCCGGCTGATGCACAGCAGCTGCTTCTGGCCCTGGGACAGCTGGCCGCCGTCCTCGCCGATCACGGTATCGTAGCCCTCGGGCAGCCGCCGGATGAAGGAATGGGCGTGGGCGGCCTTCGCCGCGGCCACGACCTCGGCGTCGGTGGCGTTCGGGCGGCCCATGGCGATGTTCTCACGAATGGTGCCGGCCTTCAGCCAGGTCTCCTGCAGCACCATGCCGTAGGCGGCGCGCAGGCTGCGCCGGGGAATGGTCAGCGCGTCGCGTCCGTCCACCGAGATCGTGCCGCTGTCCGGGTCGTAGAAGCGCATCAGCAGGTTGATCAGGGTGGTCTTGCCGCAGCCCGTCGGGCCCACGATGGCCACCCGCCGGCCCGGGGCGACCGACAGGTTGAAGTCCTCGATCAGCGGCCGGTCCGGGGTGTACGAGAAGCACACGTCCCGCCAGTCCACCTGCCCCTGTACCGCCTGCAGCGGCTCCGCGCCGGGCAGATCCGGCGATTGGGCCGGAGCCTCGATCAGCTCGAACAGCCGCCCCGCGCAGGCAATGGCATTTTGAAGCTCCGTGACCACGCCGGAGATCTCGTTGAAGGGCTTGGTGTACTGGTTGGCGTAGCTGAGGAAGGCCGTCAGCATGCCCACCGTCATGGCGCTGCCGGGCATCAGGGCCGTCAGCGCGCCGGTGAGCGCCACCAGCGCGTACACCACCGAGTTCACGAAGCGGGTGCAGGGGTTGGTGAGCGACGAGAAGAACGTGGCCTTCAGCGAGCAGTCCCGCAGGCGGTCGTTGATCTCGTCGAAGCGCTCGGTCTCGGCCGCCTCGCGCCCGAAGGCCTGCACCACCTTCAGGCCGCCCAGCCGCTCGTCGATGAAGGCGGTCTGCTCGCCCCGGGTCTCGGATTGCAGCCTGAACATGGCGTAGGTGCGTGTGGCGATGAACCGGGCCACGAACATCGACAGCGGCGTGACCGCCACCACCACCAGCGTGATCAGCGCGTTCTGGCTGAACATGAACGCCAGCGTGAACAGTATCGTCAGCACGCCGGAGAACAGCTGGGTAAAGCCCATCAGCAGGCCGTCGGCGAACTGGTCGGCGTCGGCGATCACGCGGCTGACGGTCTCGCCGTGGGGATGGCCGTCGATCCAGGACAGGGGCAGCCGGTTGATGTGCTCCAGCGCCTCCTCCCGCAGGTCCCGCACCACATCGAAGGTGATGCGGTTGTTCACCGCGTTCATCACCCACTGGCCCAGCGCCGTCAGCGCCACGCAGATCCCGATGCCCCGCAGCAGCGGCCAGATCACGTCGAACCGCACCGCGCCCGCGCCGATGATGCCGTCCACCGCCCGGCCGATCAGTATCGGCACGATCAGCGTCAGCACCACGGTGGCCGCGGACAGGGCCAGCGAAAGGAACACCAGCAGGCGGTAGCGGCCGATGTGCTTCAGCACCTTCCTCAGCGTGGCCGCCTGGCTGCCCGAAAACAGCTTGGCGCGCTTCATGAGGCCGCCTCCTTCCTGAACTGGGAATCGTAGATCTCCCGGTACACCGGGCAGCTTTCCATCAGCTGGGCGTGGGCGCCCTTGCCCGCCAGCCGGCCGTCCTCCAGCACCAGTATGAGGTCCGCGTTCATGATGGAGGCCGTGCGCTGGGAGATGATGAACACCGTGGGCCGGTAGTCCAGATCTGCGATGGCCCGGCGCAGCCGCGCGTCGGTGGCCATGTCCAGGGCCGAAGCGCTGTCGTCCAGGATCAGTATCTCCGGCCTGCGGGCCAGGGCCCGGGCGATGGTCAGCCGCTGGCGCTGGCCGCCGGACAGATTGCCGCCGTTCTGCTCAATTTCACCGGAAAGGCCGCCCTTAGCTTCGATCACGTCCAGCGCCTGGGCGGTTTCGGCAGCGCGGAGCAGCGACTCATCGTCAGCGTCATCCCGTCCCCAGCGCAGATTGTCCCGGATGCTGCCCTTGAACAGCGAGGCCTTCTGCATCACCACGCCCACGCGCCTTCGCAGCTCAACCTGGGGCCAGGAACGCACGTCCACGCCATCCACCGACACCGTACCCGCCGTGGCCTCGTAGAACCGGGGGATCAACCGCGCCAGCGAGCTCTTGCCGGAGCCGGTGCCGCCGATGATGCCCACGGTCTGCCCCGGGGCCACGGCGAAGTCGATGTCCTCCAGCGCGGGGCTGGCCGCGCCGGGATAGGTAAAGGTCACATGGTCGAACCGCACGGCGGGGGCCGCAGGGTCGACGGGGCTTTCCATGGCGTCGGGGCTTGTGATCGAGGGCGTCAGCGCCAGCGCGGACGCGATGCGCTTCCAGCTGGCCCAGGCCTTGTTGATGGTCACCGTCAGCGAGGCGAACTTCAGCAGCTCCACCAGGATCTGGCTCATGTAGTTGTACAGCGCCACCACCGCGCCGGTGGACAGCGCCCCGGCATCCACCCGCAGCGCCCCCTGGCGCACCAGCACGATCACCGCCGCGTTGATCAGCACATAGGTCACCGGGTTCAGCAGCGCCGACACCCGCCCGGCCCGGCGCTGGCGGGAGGTCAGCTCCCGGTTCTTCGCGCGGAAGGCCTGGTACTGGGCGTCCTCCCGCCGGAAGGCGCGGATCACCCGCGCGCCGGTCAGGTTCTCCCGGGTCGCGGCCAGCACGGCCTCCAGCTGGCGCTGCACGCCCTGCATCATCGGGATGTTCACCGCCATGATGGCGCACACCACCGCCGACAGCGCCGCGATCACCGCCAGGAAGATCAGCGCGCAGCGCGCGTCGATGGTGAAGGCCATCACCATCGCGCCCAGCACCACGAAGGGCGAGCGCAGCAGCAGCCGCAGCGCCATGTTCACGCCGGTCTGGGCCTGGTTCACGTCGCTGGTCATGCGGGTGATCATCGCGGACACGCCCACCCGGTCCACATCCGGGAAGGACAGCGCCGTCAGCCGCTCAAACAGCGCGTGGCGCACGTCCGCCGCGAAGCCCGTGGCCGCCTTGGCCGCGAAGTACTGCGCCGTCACCGCCGCCGCCAGGCCGATCAGCCCCAGCGCCACAAGCACGCCGCACATGCGCCACACGTGGCCCGCGCTGCCGCCCAGTATGCCCCTGTCGATGATCGAGGCCACCACCAGCGGCACCAGCAGGTCGAACAGCGCCTCCAGCATCTTGAACAGCGGCGCGCAGACGCATTCCAACCGGTATTTGCGAAGGTATTTCAGCATCGTCTCGCTCCTTGCTAAAGGGGATACACACATTATAGAAGGTTTTGGCAGAGGAAGCAAGGGCTCCTTCCACGCATTTCCTTTGCATTCCGTCCCTCGGTTATGTGATAATATCCATGACAGGTACAAGGGAGATGACGACGATGGTCAGGCGGGTCGGCGCGGCGGTAACGGGGTTGGCGGGATTATTCACGCTGGGGTGCGTCGCGAGCGCCGACTTTGCCCGGGCGGCGCTGAACGGCGTGTCGCTGCCGGTCGCCCGGGCGCTGCACCGGCTGACCGCGCCCGTCCCCTTCCCCGTGGTCGAGCCGCTGGCCCTGGGGCTGCTGGCCGTGGCGGTGCACGCGCTGCTCAGGGCCCTGTCGAGCGCCGCGCTCCGGCGCAGCATGAAGCCTTTAATGCGATTTGTCGCGGGGCTGCTGTGCGGAATCATACTGCTTACATCGACGCTGGCGCTGCTGTGGGGGCCGGCCAGCGCGCTGCCCTTCGAGGCCCCGCCTCCGCCGGAGGCCGACCGGCTGGAATGGCTGTGCGGCGCGCTGATCGACGCGCTGAACGCCTCGCCGCTCGTCTTCCCCGACGCCGGGGAGAGCCTTTCCCTCGCCCCGTCGGTGGCGGGCCCGAGCGAGCGCGCGGTCAAGGCCGTCCGCTGGCCGGAGTGGATGCGGCTTTCACACATCTGCGGCCTGTTCGTGCCGCTGACCGGCGAGGCGCTGGTGGACGCCGGCGCACCCGCGCCGCTGGTCCCCTTCACCGCCGTGCACGAGCTGATGCATCTTGCGGGCGTCGCCGACGAGGGCGCGGCCAACATCGAGGCCTGGCGGCGCTGCATGGCCTCGGGCGGCGCGTTCGCCGACTCCGCCCGGCTGTGGGCCCTGCGCTACGCCATGGGCATGCTGGCCTCGGCCGACGCCTCCGCCCACCTGCGCGTCCGGGGCAAAATGAAAGACCCGCTTGCGCAGGTCTTCGATCAGGTCAACGGGGAGGCGGAAACAAGGAACGGCTATGGGGCGGTGGTGGCGGCATTGTGCAAGGATTCAGCGTGGACAGTGGAGAGTGAAGAGTGGAGTTTTGGTTGAAATCCTTCGGATTTCTTTGATCGAAAGGGACGCAGATTGTCCTGTCATTGCGAGGAGCGCAGCGACGTGACAATCCGAACCCCAGGCCAACTTTAATTCCCCATTCCCAATTCCCAATTATTTCCTTCTACCTTCACACTTCGCCGTGCACCCCTCGCACCCGCATCCACACCCGCCGCTCTTGCGCGTGCGGATCACGCGGCGCAGGGCGAAGCCGAGCGCGGCGGCGATCAGGACGATCAGCGCGATATCCCATAGATTCATAGCATCACCCCAACAGCATTCCGATCAAGCGAACCAGCAGCGCGGCGATCCAGGCCACGCCGCACTGCCACAGCACCACGGCCAGGGCCCAGCGACGGCCCAGCTCCCGCCGGATGGCGGCGATGGCGGCCACGCAGGGCGTATACAGCAGGCTGAACACCAGCAGCGCGGCGGCGCTGATAGCGGTCATCACCGATTCCACGCCCCCTGCGTACAGCACCTCCAGCACCGACACCACGCTCTCCTTGGCCATGAAGCCGCTGATCAGCGCGGTGCACACCCGCCAGTCACCCAGGCCCAGGGGCCGGAACAGCGGCACCAGCACCCCGGCGACGGCGGCGAGGATGCTGTCGGCGGATTCCTCCTCCGCGAGGAAGCTCAGGTTCGGACTGAAGCTCTTCAGCACCCATACCACGATGGTGGCGATCAGGATCACCGAGAAGGCCCTCTGCAGGAAATCCCGGGCCTTTTCCCACAGCAGCTGGGCCACGCTGCGGGGGCTGGGCAGGCGGTAGTTGGGCAGCTCCATCACGAAGGGCACGGCCTCGCCCTTGAACAGCGTGTTCTTGAACAGCAGCGCCACCAGTATGGCCGTCACGATGCCCAGCAGGTACAGCTCCGTCATGATCAGGCCGCCCCGCTTCGGGAAGAAGGCCTGTACGAAGAAGGCGTATATGGGCAGCTTGGCGGTGCAGCTCATGAAGGGCGTCAGCAGTATGGTCATCTTGCGGTCGCGCTCGCTGGGCAGGGTGCGGGTGGCCATCACCGCGGGCACCGTACAGCCGAAGCCGATCAGCATCGGCACGATGCTGCGCCCGGACAGGCCGATCTTGCGCAGCAGCTTGTCCATGAAGAAGGCCACGCGGGCGATATAGCCGCTGTCCTCCAGCAGCGAAAGGAACAGGAACAGCGTGACGATGATGGGCAGAAAGCTGAGCACGCTGCCCACGCCCTCGAATACGCCGTCGATGATCAGGCCGTGGATCACCTCGTTGACCCCGGCGGCGGTCAGCCCCCTGTCCACCAGGTCGGTCAGCGCGCCAACTCCCAGGGCCATCAGGTCCTGCAGCTTCGCGCCGATCACATTGAAGGTCAGGTAGAACACCAGCGCCATGATGGCGATGAACACCGGCAGCGCCGTGAATCGGCCCGTCAGGATCCTGTCGATGCGCTGGCTGCGCAGGTGCTCCCGGCTCTCCCGGGGGCGGGTCACGCAGCGGTCGCACACCCGCTGGATGAACGAGAAGCGCATGTCCGCGATGGCGGCGCTGCGGTCCAGCCCGCGCTCCTTCTCCATCTGCAGCACGATGTGCTCCAGCGTCTCGCGTTCGTTCTGGTCCAGCTGCAGCTGCTGCAGGATCAGGCTGTCGCCCTCGATGATCTTCGCCGCGGCAAAGCGCACCGGCAGGCCCGCCCGCTGGGCATGGTCCTCGATCAGGTGCACCACCGCGTGCAGGCACCGGTGCACCGCGCCGCCGTTCTCGGTGGAATCGCAGAAATCCTGGCGCAGCGGCTTTTCCTGGTAATACGCGATGTGCACCGCGTGCCTCACCAGCTCGTCCACGCCCTGGTTCTTCGCCGCGGAGATGGGCACCACGGGCACGCCCAGCGCCGCCTCCATGCCGTTGATGTCGATGGTGCCGCCGTTGCCGGTCACCTCGTCCATCATGTTCAGCGCCACCACGGTGGGCACGCCCATCTCGATCAGCTGCATGGTCAGGTACAGGTTGCGCTCGATGTTGGTGGCGTCCACGATGTTGATGATGGCCTTGGGCTTCTCCTGCAGCACGAAGTTGCGGGACACCAGCTCCTCGCTGGAATAGGGCGACATGGAGTAGATGCCCGGCAGGTCGGTGATGCGGGTGTTCGCCTGGCCGCGGATCGCGCCGTCCTTGCGGTCCACCGTGACGCCGGGGAAGTTGCCCACATGCTGGTTCGCGCCGGTCAGCTGGTTGAACAGCGTGGTCTTGCCGCTGTTCTGGTTGCCCACCAACGCGAAGGTCAGCATCGTGCCCTCGGGAAGGGGCGTGCCGCTGCCCTTGGCGTGATACTTGCCGTCCTCGCCCAGGCCCAGGTGAGGCGCTTCGCGGTTCCGCTGGCCCGACGAAGCGGGCTGGGTCAGCTTTTCGATTAGGGTGATGTCGATCTTCTCCGCGTCCGCTAGCCGCAGCGTCAGCTCATAGCCGTGGATGCGCAGCTCCATCGGGTCGCCCATGGGGGCCAGCTTTACCAGCGTGACCTCCGCCCCCGGGATCACGCCCATGTCCAAAAAGTGCTGGCGCAGCGCGCCTTCCCCACCCACGGTTTCGATGCGGGCGCTCTGGCCCACCTTCAGCTCCCTGAGGGTCATCGTCCTCTCCCCTGTCATGCTTGCCACAAGTGGCATTATTTATTCCGGATCGGGCGTCCCCATGCCGCCCATGGTTAGTTTATCAATACTGACTAACCGTGTCAAGTTAATATTGATTAACTTTTGAGGGAATACGCTCTCCGATCCGTCGCGCGAAGGTGAAGATCCTTCGCTGCGCTCAAATGACAGGCTTGCGCTCAGAGTGTCGGGTTCTCGTGGCGGCTGCCCGAGCCCGCTGTCGCGCATGACACTGCGGCACGGGCGCTCGGAGAGCGCCCCTACGGAGGACCGCTCATATGGCTTCGCGGTCGTAGAGGCGCTCTCCGAGCGCCCCAGGTTTACTGGCGGTAAATCAAGGGGAATCAACGCAGAAATGCAGTCAAAGACGCCGAAAATGCGCTTCAGGTATTTTGGAAACACACTCTAATCCCTGTTCCCTATCCCTCCACCGTCACCACGTCGTCCAGCACGTAGTGGAAGGTGCTCCAGGAGCCCTTCTCGCACTCCTTGTAGCCCTGCTTCAGGTCAATGGTATCGCTTGGATCATCGGGATTGACGCCGGTGTAATCCCCCTTGAACACCTCCAGGCTGCCCTTCTTTAGCGCCTCGATGGTCCTCTGCAGCCTTTCCTCGGTGCCATAGGCGGCGATCTGGCGGTTCAGGTCCAGCACCTGCACCCACCCCTGGTCGAAGCCGGCGCTGATATCGTTGCCGTGCACGCTGCCGCTGACATGGCGCTCGATATCCTCATGGTTCATCACGGCCTCGGTAGCGGATACCACATAGGGCGTCCAGTTCACGCAGCAGCTGATCAGCGAGGTACTCGGGGCGATGTCGGTCATATCCTGGTTGTAGCCCACATGGATGATCCTGTGATCCGCCTCGGCCTCCTCGCAGGCCATGGCCGGGCCGATGGTATCGGTATGCTGGGCGATGACGATGCAGCCCTCGTCGATCAGCGCCTTTGCGCCGGCCTTTTCCCGGCTGTAGCTGCTCCAGGTGCCGGTATAGCGCACCCGCATGGTAGCCTCCGGGGCCACGGAGCGCACGCCCAGCAGGAACGCGGTATACCCGGAGATGACCTCCGGTGTGGAGAACGCGCCTACATAGCCCACCAGGGCCTGATCGGCGGTGATGACGTGGTTGTCCAGCATGTCCCGCAGCTTCATGCCCGCGGCAACGCCGCTGGCATAGCGGCCCTGGTAGATCTCGCCGTTGAAGGTGTGATAGTTGTCGGGCAGGCCGTTCCGTTCCGCGCCGGAAAAGGAGCCCTGGCAGAATTGGACCTTGGGGTACTGGCGCGCGGCCTCGAGCACCTGTTCGCTGTAGCTGTTGGTGAATATGATCTCGCAGCCCGCGCGCACCAGCTCGTGGATCGGCTCCAGGGTCTCGGAATCGGGCACGTTGCTGCGGGAATAGATCTTCACCTTGCCCGGCAGCGCCCGCGTCAGCGCGCTCTGCGCCAGCATAAAGTTGTAGGTATAGGGCGTGCTTTCGTCGTTTTCACAGATGAAGCCGACCTTCAGCTCACCCTCGACCAGCTTCCTGTCCCAGACGGAATAGGCGGTGGCGAATATCGCCAGCGCCAGTATGGCCGTGACGATCGTGGTGATGTATACGCGCTTCATGCTCATCTCTCCTGTCAGCGTGCTTCTTCCGCTTCAGCCTTGACCGGGTACAGGGCGTTCAGGTCGATCTTCCCCTCGTCGATCAGCCGGAGCAGGATATCCACGATCTTCGGATCGAACTGTGTGCCGCGGCCGTTGCGCATCTCGTTCAGCACATAGCCGAAGTCCATCTGCTTGCGGTACACGCGGTTGGCCGTCATGGCGTCAAAGGCGTCGGCCACGCCGATGATGCGCCCGTACAGCGGTATCTCCTCGCCCTTCAGGCCGTCGGGATAGCCCCGGCCGTCATAGCGCTCGTGGTGATAGCGCGCGCCCTCCACCACGTGGTCCAGCAGCGTGAAGTCCTTCAGGATCTCCGCGCCGCGGGTGACGTGGCTCTTCATGACGGCGTATTCCTCGTCGGTCAGCCGGGCGGGCTTGTTCAGTATGCTGTCCGGTATGCCGATCTTGCCGATGTCGTGCATCAGCGCGGTGCGGCGCAGGTTCTCCAGCTCCTCGCCCTTAAAGCCCATCTCCCGGGCGATCATCACCGAATACTCGGAAACGCGTTTGGAATGCTGGCTCGTGCGCTCGTCCTTGGCGTCCACGGCGTTGGCGATGGCGATGATGGTCTCGTTGCCCATCTGGATCTGCTGGTGGGCCAGTGCCAACTCGCGCCGCTGGATGTCCAGCATCCGCTGGATGCGGGTGCGCATGATGTACCAGGTGAACCAGATCACCGCCAGCATCGGCACGATGATGATGTAGATCACGAACCACTGGTTGTCGTATATCTCCCGCGACTTGGTGATCTGGTAATCCCGCTGCACCAGTATGTTTTCACCGCTGTTGTCGAACACCGCCAGGTGGAAGATATAGTCGCCGGAGGCCAGGTTGGTATAGGTGATGGTGCCCAGCGCGCTCTGGGGCAGCACCGTCCAGTCGCGGTCAAAGCCCTCCAGGTAATAGCCCACGTTGGGGTCCTGTATGGTGTAGTTGATGATCTCCGGGTGCAGCTCGATCTTGTTCACGCCCCTGCCGACCTCGATGGGGCGGCCCCGCTCCAGAACCTGCGGCTCGCCGTCCAGGCGCACGCTGGCCACGGACATGCGGTAGGCGCTGGTCAGCGCGGTATAGCGGGCGGTGTCGATGATAAACACGCCCCGATCGCAGGGCAGGAACAGATTCCCCGCCGCGTTGCAGTAGTTCCAGGAGTTGGCCGTCAGCGCGCTGTTCAGGCCGCGCCGGTTGTCCAGCAGGTCGTAGTATTCCAGCTCGGGCCTGCCGGACAGCAGGTCGTCCCGCTCCACCACATAGATGCCGGCGCTGCTCATCACGAACAGTGTGTCCTCGTCCCTGGCCCAGACATCATAGTTGTTGAAGTAGGGGAAGTTTTCCAGCGGACGAATGTTCTCAGCCTCGTCCATATAGCACAGGCCATTGCTGGTGACGACGAATACACCCTCGGACTTCGTGTCCTTCACCATGCGCAGGATCACCTCGGAGCTGAGGCCGTGCTCCCGGGTGAGCATGTGGTCCACCTCGCCGTCCTTCAGCACGGCGATGCCGTCACCGTCTGTGCCGGCCAGGATGGTGCCATCCGCCCGCTCGGTGATGGTGAGGATCATCGAATTGATCAGGCCGTCGGCATAGCCGATGGTGCGCTCCACCTCGTGATCGCGGATGAAGCTGATGCCGGTATCGCCCGCGGCCATGATGCTGCCGTCGGAAAGCTCCGCCACCACGCGGGCGCGGTTGCCGAAGCTGCCGTTCTCACTGTTGTACAGGTGCTCGGTGCCGTCCGGCTCCACCTCCAGAAGGCCGCTGCCGTAGGTGCAGATCCACAGGCTGCCCGCGGAATCCACCAGCATGCAGCGGATGCGCACGCCTTGCAGCTGCTCCGTGAGGGCATTGTGCACCTGCTGATTGCAGTGTTCATCCACCACATCCAGGCCCTTGTCGGTGCCAAAGTAGTACTCGCCCCGCCAGAAGGTCACCGTGTTGACCACCCGGGCGGACATGCCCGCGGTGCTGTAGACGTCCTTGAAGGGCGAAGGAGCCATGCGCAGCAGGCCCAGGCGCGAGGACGTGAACCACAGGTTTCCCTGATAGTCGATCAGCATGTTGTCGATGGAGTTGTTGAAATCGTTGGTGTTGACGTTGTGGAAGTCTTCCTCCCGGCTGATATAGCCCACGCCGTTGTCAGCGGAGATGAACAGCTCGCCGCTGTCCAGCGGGTACAGATCGTTCATGTTGGAAAGGCCCTCGCAGGTGCGCATTTCCAGCTGTTCGAAGCCGCCGTCCGAGATATCGAATATGTACAGGTGATTGGTGGAGGTGCCCGCCAGCAGCCAGCCGTCCTTGTCGAAGCAGCAGCTGTTGAACAGCTCGCCGTCCGTCAGCCGCAGCGAGCTTTGGATCTGCCCGCCGCGCAGCAGAAACATGCGTCCGTCAGAGGTGATCACGGCCACGTGGCCGTTCTCGTCTGCGGCGATCTTGTCGGCGTAGTTGATCTCCCGCAGGGTGCTGACCCGCTTCAGGCCATTGCTCAGCGTCAGGATCTGCATACTGCCGGTCGTGCCGATATAGTAGTAACCGTCGGAGCCCTGTATGATGCTGCGCACCGAATTGGAGGGCAGGCCCCTGGACTGATCCACCACGTTGACGATCTTTTCATTGATGCAGATGGAAAGGCCGTTGTCGTTGGTACCGATCCAGAGCCGGCCCTCCTCGTCCACGAACAGCACGTTCACATTGTGCACGGAATCATAGCCGTCCATCCAGCGGAATTCCTGGCCGTTGTAGCGGTACAGGCCGGCATAGGTGCCAATCCACAGGATGCCGTCGTTGGTCTGATAGTTGTTGTAATCGTTGATGCCCGGCGCGCTCTCCTCAGCCCTCGCGGGCGCGGGCGCCAGGCACAGCGCCAGGATCAGCAGTGCCCCCAGCGCCTGTCCGGCCTTCGGCCCGGCCGGATCGTCGTCCCGGGCCTCGCCGTCGCCCTGCCTTTTGCCGATCAGGCGGACCACCACGTGCAGCAGCACCAGCGTGAGCAACTTGTCCATGAAATCCAGGTAGAACTGGCCGAATATGCGGCACAGCAAAAGCGGCACGCCCCGCTCTCGCCAGAAGCCGATCACGCCGTCGCCCCACAGGTTGCCGGTGCTGCCGTTGTGGAAGATGATGTTCAGCGGCACCGATATGGCGATACTGGTGAAGGCCGCGACGGCGCTGACCGACATCGTGCCGAACATGGTGGACAGCTTATCCTTTTTCGCCGCCAGGCCCACGATGATGCCCAGCGCCATGCTGGTCAACGCATAGATCACGGAGCTGTGCACGGCCATGCCGTAGATCAGGTTCGCCGTCAGGCCCACGATGGCGCCGCACACCGGTCCGCCGATGTAGGCGCACAGCGCGGTGCCGAAGGCATCCAGCCACAGCGGCATCTCAAATCGGGTGGACAGCAGCCTGCCCCCGTAATTCAGCAATATGCAAAGGGCGATAAACAGGCCGATCTGATAGGTTTTCCACTTCTTCACCCTTCACACCCTCCCATCTTCTCTGTCATACACGAGCAGCCCGGTCACTGGCCCAGCTGCGCGGCGAGGGCCACACTCTCCCTGTACCAGGTCATGTACTGGCCGGAGGCGAGCAGCTCGTCGATCACGCCGTTGACGAAGGCGATCAGCTGCGTCTCGCCCTTGCGGGCAGCCACGCGGTCACCCTGGAACCTCTCCTCCTGCGTGAAGCGCACGCCGGGCACCAGCATCAGGCCGGAATCGGGATTGTTGTTCAGGTAATCCCTCGCGCTGCCCAGGTCCACCATGGCGGCGTCAGCCTTGCCCTCCGCCAGAAAGTCATAAACCTCCTGCATAGAGCCCAGCCGCCGGAATTCCCGGTAATTCAGCACATGACCCATCATCAGCGCCTCCTGCAGCGAGCCGCTCTGCGCCACGATGTTCCGGCCATCCAGGTCCTTCACGCCCCGGATGGCTTCGGCGTCCGCCGCGCGGATCAGCAGGCCGCTGCCGGCGTTGTCCTCGGCGTAATAGTAGCCCTTGGACATCGTCACCCTCGCGGCACGGCCCGGCGTGAAGGACAGCGCCGATATGGCCAGGTCGCACTCACCGCCAGCCACCGAATCCAGCACCGCAGAGAAATCCATGGGCACGATTTCCAGCACCACGCCCATTCTTTCGGCGATCAGCCGCGCCATCTCCATGTCGGCGCCGACGTACCGGTCCTGACCCTCCCGGCTGGGATCGATGAACTCCTGCGGCGGGAAGTAGGGCTCCGTGGCCACGCGCAGCACGCCCCTTTCCCGGATGTCGGCCAGCACGCCCTCGGCGTCCTCGGGGATGCCGGCAGAGATATCCATCGAGCCCTCCACGTAGTTCCACTCATTTTCCATATACAGCACCTCGTCGACGTCCCCGTCCTCCGACAGGGCCGCGCACCAGGGCGCCGCCATCAAAAGCGCCAGTACCAGCGCAAAGGCCGTCCGTTTGTACCGCACCCAACGCATCATTTCATCACCCCATGGCCGGGACCGAAAGCATGCCCGGCGCCAAAATCTATTACCCTAACTCTATTATACCCTAACCATTTGCGTCGGTCAATAGGG
Source organism: uncultured Eubacteriales bacterium (assembly GCA_902778045.1). GTDB lineage: Bacteria > Bacillota > Clostridia > Christensenellales > Aristaeellaceae > UBA2862. The sequence goes on along the minus strand of CACYWI010000066.1, from coordinate 2,642 downwards.
GAAAGCGCATTGGAAAATGGCCAATCAACCAAAGGACAATAACGCCCGCCGGGCGCTGTATCGCGTCCGGCGGGCATTCATGGGATCCTCGCGTTATTCCACGATCACGATCTTCGTGCCTTCCTTTGCCCAGCGGATGATCTTTTCCATCACATGCTCGGGTACGGCCACGCAGCCGGCGGTATACTTGTTGCTGCCGGTGCAGTGCAGGAAGATGCAGCTGCCCTTGTGGGCCTCGCCCTGGGCATTGTAATCGATGAACATGCAGTAGTTGTACACGCCCTTGTAGTCGATCAGGTATTCGTCGGCGGAGGTGTGCTTGCGGTCCACCACCCGCTCGTCCACCAGCTGGTTGTAGTAGCCGCTGTCCGAATCCCCGCACCAGTAGTGGTACTGGGTCACCTGGGTATAGGGCATGCCCGCGCCGGGGTCCTCCTTGATGCCGAAGGGCGTGGTCAGGTTGTACACGCCCAGGGGCGTCTTCTTGTCGCCCTCCACGGTCTTGCCCACGCCGTTCTTGCCCACATAGGCGTCGCACTCGTACAGCTGGGCCCACGCGCCGTTGCGCTTTTCATAGATGGACAGCCGCGCGTCGCTGCCCCCGGCATAGTCCACCAGCACCACCTGCGAGGTCTCCTCCGGCAGGGTGATGCCGCCGGGCTGGCTGCCGTCCTGCGCCGCGACGGTCGCGCCGGCGACGGTCACCGGCAGGGTGACGACCTGGCGGCCCAGCTTCACGCCCAGCAGGGTCTCCCCCGCCGCGACGGCCGTGACCGCGCCGGTCTCGGACACGGTGGCAACGCTCTCGTTCTTCGTCCTGTACATCTCAATGCCTCCGCGGGGCAGCTCGTAGCTCTCCCCCACCTTCATTTCCAGCTTGTCCGGCAGCACCACCACGCCACACTTGTCGCCGGCATCGTCAGCCGTGGCGGTGATGATGGCCCGCCCGGGCTTCTGCGCGGTCACGGTGTTGCCCTCGGCCTTCAGGACCTCCGCGTCGCTGCTGGCCCAGGTGAGGTCGAACAGCGTCAGCCCCGACAGCTTCGGCGTCAGCGTCACCGACTGGCCCACCAGCATCAATCCGCCCTTCACCGGGAACACCACGGCGGTCTCCGCCTGTGCCCCGATGGCCAGCATCATCAGCGCCGCAAGCAGCAGCGCGCAAACCAAACCCCTATAACGCATAAAGAAACCTCCTGTCCGTTTACCCATTTATGGTATCACACAATCATGACATGCCTGTAACCAGCGGCGGCCAAAATCATGCTGATTCAAAGACAGGCCGATTGACTTTCCCGCCCCGTCTGTTATAATGGTCACAAATAACGTTCTCCGAGGGGGATACCGATGAAGGACAGGCTGTTTTCCGACCGTGCTTTTTACGACAAGCTGAAGCGGCTGTCATTGCCCATCGCGCTGCAAAGCCTGATGCTGGCCGCCGTGGCCGCCGGCGACGCGGTGATGCTGGGCCGCGTGGCGCAGGATTCCATGGCGGCGGTATCGCTGGCCACCCAGATCCAGTTCGTGCAGAACATGATCGTCGTGGCGGTGACCAGCGCCGGCTCGATCCTTGGCGCGCAATACTGGGGCAAGGGCGACAAGCGCACCATCAACGATGTGTTCCTGATGATGCTGCGCTTCAGCGGTCTGGTGTCGCTGGCGTTCTGCCTGGCCTGCCTGTTCGCGCCGCGCTACCTGATGCTGGCCTTCACCCACGACCCGGCGCTGATGGACATCGGCGCGGGCTACCTGCGCATCGCGGGCTGGTCGTACCTGATGACGGGCGTCTCCCAGTGCTATCTGACGGTGATGAAGGTCACCGACCACGCCGCCCCCAGCGCCTGGATCAGCTCCGGCGCGGTGGTACTGAACATACTGCTGAACGCGCTGTTCATATTCGGGCTGCTGGGCCTTCCCGCCCTCGGCGCGCGCGGCGCGGCCATTGCCACGCTGCTGGCCCGGGCGGTGGAGCTGCTGCTGTGCCTGGTCCTTTCCGCGAAGCCCGATTTCATAAGCCCGGACTGGCGACGGATACTGCGCCGCAACCGGCTGCTCGCCGCCGACTTCCGCAAGGTGTGCCTGCCGCTGCTGGGCGGCGGGCTGTTCTGGGGCGTGGGCTTCACCAGCTACACCGCCATCATCGGCCACATGGGCGGCGACGCCGCCGCGGCCAATTCCATCGCCGCCGTGGTGCGCGATCTGATCTGCTGTCTGAACATCGGCATCGGCACCGCCGGGGGCATCATGGTGGGCAACGAGCTGGGCGCCGGCAGGCTGGAGCTGGGCAAGACCTACGGCATCCGGCTGGCGAAGCTGTCGTTCATCATCGGCTTCCTGTCCACCGCCATCGTGCTGGCCGTCACCCCGCTGGTGACCCGCTTCATGCTGATGACCCCCCAGGCCCGCGGCTACCTGACCGGCATGATGGTCATCATGGCCGTCTACATGATCGGCCGCAGCGCCAACACCGTGATCATCAACGGCATATTCGCCGCCGGCGGCGATACGCTGTTCGATGTGTACAGCCTGGCCGCCTGCATGTGGGGCCTGGCCATCCCCCTGGCCGCCCTCGGCGCGTTCGTGTTCCACTGGCCCGTGCTGGCTGTGTACGCCTGCACCTGCCTGGACGAGGTCGGCAAGAT
>CACYWI010000065.1 GCA_902778045.1 uncultured Eubacteriales bacterium | reverse complement strand
CGCCGTTTTCGGACACGATGCCCTTTTCCTTCGCGTACAGCGTCACGCTGCCGCCCACGGTGATGTTGCCCTCGGCCACCAGGCCGTTCCGGGAGCCGTTTTCGCTGGTCGCCGCGCCGTTTTTCACATAGCTCTTCAGGCTGCCGTCAATGTCGATGTTGCCCCCGGCGCGCATCAGGTTCACGGCGCTCTGGCCGCCGTACAGGCTGGCGTTGCCCGCTACATGGATGTTGTTCCCGGCCATCACGCCGGTGCCGTAACTGAAGCCGCCCGTCAGGTCGCCGTCGATGCCGATGCTTTCCCCGGCGTAGGCCAGGAAGTCGCTGTCACTGCCAGTGGCGTTCACGGTCAGGCTGCCCACGGCGTCGAGGTCGCCTCCGGCCCGGATGGCCCGGAGCTTCACCTTCACGGTCATGTCGCCGAACAGGGTCAGGTCGCCGTCGGCGCTGATGCCGGTGTTCACGCCGCTATTGCCCAGCGTCAGCCCGCCGGTGGGCGCGACGACGGTCAGGTCGCCCTCCGAGTGGATCAGGGCGCTGCCGTGGCTGCCGGAGATCGAGGGGGTGTTCGCGGCGAAGTACAGGGTTCGGGTATTCGGGTTGTAGCTGACCTGTCCGTTCCCCAGCACGTCCACATAGTTGGCGCTGGTGGCCTGGGTGCTGCCCACCCACACATCGTAGGGCACGGGCTTGGAAATCACGACCCTTTGGGCGATTTTGCCCGTGGCGTCCAGCATGTAATCCTTGGATTTCGGTTCGATCGAGCCGCCCAGCGGCTCCACGACGGCGAGGCCGTCGCCCGCGGCCAGGTTCTTCAGGGAATTGATCGCGGGCTGATCCGTACCGGTAGAAACGGCGATCACGACGGTGTCCTCGCCCTGAAGGATCAGCCTGCCCTTCAGCCTGATCCCGGGAAGGCCGTCGCCCGAGGCATAGACGACGCTGTTTGTGATCGTCAGTGTCTGGCCGGATTCATATGCGGAGATGCCACTGCCCGCGGTCGCTCTGGCGCTAACCTCGGCGTTTTCGATCGTCAGCGCGTTGCCCGAGGCATAGATGGCCCGTTCCATGGCCGTCACGTTCAGCGCCCCGCCCTGGATGGCGAGCGCGCCGTTGGCGCGAATGCCGTACTTCGTGCCCACATTGATCGCGCTGTCCTCGCTCACGACGAGGCTCAGCGCCTCCAGGTCGCTGTAGATGCCGGCATAATTGTGCCCGCCGGTAATCATCGCGCCGCTGAGCGTCAGTGTGCCCTTCGAGCCATCGCCGGTATACTTCGCCGTGCCGTCGCCCAGGATGTCCTTCGCGTTGACACCGGTCACCTGGGTGTTGCCCACCCACAGGGGGTATGCGTCCGCCCAGAGGGCCTTCACGTTGGTATTGCCGGTGATCTTTACCGGCTTGTCCGCCTCACAGGTCGCGCCGTTCACGTCCCAGCCTGCAAAGGCCTTGCCCTTCGGCGCGGTGAAATCGCAGGGCGGCAGGATCAGCTCCTTGCCGGGAACCACCTTGCGCACACCCATGGCACCGCTGCCACCGTTGGCATCGAAGGTGACGGTATACAGGTCCTGTTCATAGCCGCACACGGTGCACTTGCCGTCCTTGCCGAAGGTGTGGGCCTCCTCCTTGAATACCTGGTTGCAGTAGACGCAAACCGCGCGCAGGTGGCCGGTCTTGCTGATGTTGGAAAAGCCGTCGTTCTCGCCCTTGGTCATGGGATGGGTACAGGGCTCGACGCGGGCGTTCCAGCGATACTGGCAGGCCGCCTCGCGCCCGTCCTTTTGATCGCTTCCCTTCAGGAGGAAGGGCTTGCCGTCGCGCTCGTAATTATCGCCATCGTTGCCGGCCCGCACGCACAGGCCGTTTGCGAAGGAGATGCTGCCATAATCGCCGTCGTTCTCACCGTGGCCGATGGCGCTGCTCTTGCCCTTGCCGGATTGAGCGACGACCACAGCGCTCCCGCTGATGCTGACTTTCGAGCCCTCGCCGCCGTAGTCCCCAATCTCCGCGCCACCGCCGATGCCCGCCGCGGTGTCGCCGCCGTAGGCAGTTACACGGGCGTTGCCACCGATGTTCACACAACCGCTGCCGGCGTTCCCGCCAAAACCCGCGCCGATGCCCGCCGCGCCATAGCCATTGGTACCTCCGCCGGTGGCGGTGACCACGGCATCGCCCTTGATGGTAATAGTGGCCTCCAAATCGCCTCGCGTCGCCATGAAAGCTATCTTTGAATTCATGCCCGCGCCGATACCTGCGCCGCCGTAATCATTATAGGTACCGCCCGTAGCAGTGATTGTGCCGCCGATGATGGTGATATCCCTTTTACAATCGCTCATCGCGCCGGTGCCGATGCCCGCCGCGCATTTTCCACCGGTTGCGGTCACCGCACCGCCGCTGATGGTGACAGCGCCGTTGCTGTTACCGTATGCGCCGCCGATGCCCGCGCCGCCTTTGCCATCTTTCGACCCGCCGTTGGCGATGACCGTGCCGCCGCTGATGGTGATGGCTCCGTCAGTGGATCCTTTTATGTTTCCATCTGAAATACCACCGATGCCCGCAGCGCCTTCATTGCCGCCGTTGGCCTCAATCCTGCCTCCGTTTATAGTAATGGTACTGCCGGTAATACCCGCGCCAAAGCCGGCGCCATCGGCATTCACGTACTCGCCCTTGGCTTCATCGATGCCGATGATTACGCTCTTGGCGGCGATACCCGACGCATCATTGCCGCCGATGGCTTCGACCATGCCGCCGTTGATGACGACTTCATTCGTTTTCACATGGCCGATACCCGCAAGGCCTGTCGCTGCTTTCTTTGCCGTGGCATGAACGACGCCGCCGTTGATCGTAATGGAGCCGAAGCCCCCGGTATTATACTCTGCCGCGCCGATCCCAGAGGCATAGGCATTGGAAATCGCGGTAACTCTTCCGCCGTTGATGGTGATAGCGGCATGCCCTGACTTTTCTGGTTCTAAGTAGTTTACTGCGCTGCCGATACCGGCGCCACCCACACTTCCGGTGGCCGTGATATCGCCGCCGTTGATGGTGATTGTCCCGGCGTACTCGCGGTCGATTGCGCCGATGCCCGCCTTGTGTTCGCTGCTGGCCGTAGCCACCAGCTTGCCCATGCTATTGCCGGTGCTCTGGGCCCAGACGGTCAGGCTGGCCTGGCGCTGCACCCAAATGCCATCGTTGGCGTTGAGCGTCTTGCCGTCGCACAGGATCAGGTTGGTATCTCCGGTAATGATCACGCTCTCTGAGAAGCCCACGTCCTCCGTTACGGCGTACCACCCCGAGCCCAGGGTCTTGTTTTCGCTGCCGCCAACGACCGCCGTACAGTCCACCGGGTCCTTGGCATTTCCCTTCGCGTCCACATAGGCGACCTTGACGGTCTGCGTCGCCATCAGGAGGGCCTTGGTCTCGACGTTCTCCACCGCATCTGCCGCCGGCTCCTCCACGATCAGAAGTGCCTCCTCCTCCGGCGAGGGCACGGGAAGCTCCTCCAACTCCACCACGACGTCGGGTTCGACGGTTAGGGTTTCGTCAACGGCTTCAGCGTAGACCTCGATCGGTTCGTCCATGGGCTGCGCGGTGGGTTCGAGCGTGTCGACCTCATCCGCCTCGCTGCGCTCGGCACCTTCCCCAGAGGGGAAGGCTTCATTGGCCGGTTCCACGGCGGGCTCCTCGGTGGGCTCCTCGGTGGGCTCCTCGGTGGGCTCCCCGGCGGGTTCGATCGAATCGACCTCATCCGCCTCGCTGCGCTCGGCACCTTCCCCAGAGGGGAAGGCTACATTGGCCGGTTCCTCGGTCGGTTCCCCAAAAGCCTTCCCCTCTGGGGAAGGTGCCCCGTCAGGGGCGGATGAGGTCGCCTCGGCAGTGGGCTCCGCTTCCGTTGCTTCCCCCTCTGGGGAAGGCTCTTGGGAATCCTCGATGGGGGATTCCGCTTCCGCTTCGATATCTTCTACGGGAATCTCCTCTGTCTCCGCACCATCCCCGTTCCCTTCTTCCTCCTCCAGCATCGCCTCGACGAGGGCATATTCTTCCCCCTCGGTCACGATGAATGGCACATCAAACACGCCCACGAATCCTTCTGCCCGGGCGTCATACACATATTCCCCGGGCAGCAGCTGGTAATCGCCGGTCTCCTCCGGCTCTATGATCCCGCCCAGCGCGTCGCGCACGGTCACGGCCGCGCCCTCCGGCCGGATGGCAAACACCGTCAGCACCGGCATCGGCCCTTCCTCTGCCGCGGGCGCCTCCGTGGGCGGGGCCTCCGGGGCCTGTTCCTCAAAGGCTTCCAGAGAAAGCTCTGCCTCCTCCACGGCGGTGTCGACGGTTTCGACGACGACCTCCTCCGCGTCAGTCAACAATCCGGTATCCTCCTCCGCCAGCGCGAAGGTGGGCAGCGCCAGCAACAGCGCCAGCAGCAGTGCCAGTACACGGTTTGCATGCTTCATGGCCGATATCCTCCCGAAAGGCATAAAACTCCTGCTATTAATGACATTATAACACACATATCCATGTTTCCAATCTTCAAAAGCACAAAAATCGTCGTAATCGTGAAAAATAACAATCTGTATTGATGTAAAAGCATGGAACCGAACACGCGGCTTATACGTCCAAGTTTGGAAACAAAAACAGGGAGGCAATCCTATATGAAGAAGATGTTGGTTTGGGTTCTGTTTCTGTCGATGCTCTTCAGCGCGGTGTCCGCCTTCGCCGAGGGCGAAGCGCTGACCATCGACCAGCTGGACGGCATGGAATGCATATTCAGCAGCGGCGCGGGCGGCTGGGCCACGGAACTGCACTTCGGCGAGGACGGCGCGTTCACCGGCGATTTCCACGACAGCGAGATGGGCGAGGCCGACGAGGCCTATCCCAACGGCACCGTGTACGTGTGCGGCTTTTCCGGGCAGATGTCCCTGGTGGGACAGGCGGACGAGTACGCCTGGACGCTGCACGTGGACAACCTGACCCTGGACGACGAGACCGGCAAGGAATCCATCGACGACGACATGCGCTTTGTGACCACCGATCCCTACGGCATCAGCGAGGGCGACGAGCTGCTGGTATACCTGCCCGGCACGCCGGTATCGGTGCTGAACGAGGACCAGCGCATGTGGGCCCACCTGCTGGGCGACGAGGCGCCGGAGGCGCTGGAGAACTGGTTCCTGTACAGCGCGGCGAACGAGAGCGGCTTCGTGGGCTACTTCATGGACGACGCGACGCTGGCCAACCCCTGGGCGGACATGACCGCGGACGAGCTGGCCCAGGTTTCCGGGGTGACCCTGAACCTGCCGGAGGGCGCGCAGGACGCGGTGTACCGCTGGCTGGAAAGCGAGAGCCTGGCGGAGCTGCAGTTTACCCTGGACGGCGACGAATACTGCGCCCGGGTAAAGCCCGACGCGCTGGAGGCGGGCCAGCTGGACAACATCTCCGGCATGTACTTTGAGTGGGAGCACGAGGAGGAGATCACCGTGGGCCACTGCCCCGGCACCATCGGCCTGGCCCAGACCGGCAGCTCGGATTACACGGAGCTGTGCCTGTGGTACGATGTCGCCCCGGGGCTGATGTACTCCCTGTCCGTATACACCACCGATCCGGACGGCCTGGACCTGACCGCCGTGGCCGCAATGGTATACGAGCCGATGCAGGGCGAGGCATAACCACAACCCCAATATGCAACAGGGACGCCGGATCGGCGTCCCTGTTGCATTGTCGCTTTCTATTTTTCGCTCATCACCACGTTCACGTAGCTGTACGGGATCTCGATGCCGGCGGCGTTCAGGGCTTCCTTCACCCGTGTGTTCACGTCGCTCTTCACCGCCTCGGTAGAGGATTTGCGCTCGTAATATACGGTGGTGGCCATCACCAGGCTGCTGTCGGCATACTGTATGAAGTACACCGGGCCGTACTCCCCGCCCTTTTCGCCGGGCCGGCCGGGCACGGTATGGGGGCTCTCCTCCACCGCCTGGCGGATGACCTTCATGGCCTTTTTCACGTCGGTATCGTAGGCCACGTTGAACCGGAAGTGGATCGAGCGCACGAGGGTGCCGTAGCTCAGGTTGGTGATCCGCATGCCGTTCAGCTTGCTGTTGGGAATGATGATCTTCAGCGTGTCGATGCCCTGCAGCACCACATGGCGCAGCGTGATGTCCTTCACGATGCCCGCGGTGCCGTCGTCCAGCTCGATCCTGTCGCCGATGTCGAAGGGGCGCGTGGCCGACATCATCAGCCCGCAGATGATGTCCGCGATCACCGGCTGGGCCGCGAAGCCCGCGATGGCGGCCAGTACCGTGGTGCCCTGGAACAGCACCTTGCCGAAGGACTGGGTGATGGAGGAGCTCATGACCACCCACTCCACCGCCAGGAAGATCACCACGAACCGCACGATGCTTTCCACGAAGCGCAGGTTGATGTTGTCCCGCTTCATGATCCACCGCTTCGCGGCCTTCTTTTCAAGGCGCAGCACCAGCGTGATGACCACCAGCGCCAGCGCCGCCGTGCCGATCAGCTTCAGCGTCTCCCGCAGCATCACATGCTCCTCCAGGAATCCCATAACCGATGTCATTCGTATCTCCCCCAACAAAGCGTATATAGGGTTATTATATCGCAACGCGGCCGGAAATGAAATACCGGGAGGCGCATTTATCGCGCATCCCGGCATTTATTGTCGGATGCTTTACTTTTTCCTGGCGTACTTCGAGGACACCCAGCCGGTCTTGCCGTCGTAGGAAACGTGGTACCAGGCCACACCCCGGTCGTCCTTCTTGGTCTCATCGAAGCGCAGGGTGGTACCCTTGGGCACGGTGCACAGGTCGCGGTAATCCAGGCCCGCGCCGGTGCGCAGACGCACGTTGCCGGTGGTCTTCACCTGGTTTCCGGAAGAGGAGGGCGACGAAGACGCGCTGCTGCCGGAGGAGCCCTTCTTGGCATACGCCGAGGACACCCAGCCGGTGCGCTTCTTATAGGTCACGCGGTACCAGGTCACGCCCCGGTCGTCCGATGCGGTCTTGTCATAACTCAGGGTCACGCCCTCGGGCACGGTGCGGATCACGCTGTAGTCCAGGCCCGCGCCCTTGCGCAGGTTCACGCTGGCCGTGGTATATACCTTGCCCTCGGTGGACGAGCTGCCGGAAGAGGAGCCGCTTGAGGAGGGCTGCTTTTCCGAGGCGTACATCGAGGACACCCAGCCCGTGCGCTTCTTATAGCTGATGCGGTACCAGCGCACGCCGCGATCGTCCTTTTCGGTCTTGTCGTATTCCAGCCGGGTGCCGGCGCCGATGGTGCGGATGGAGCTGTAGTCCAGCCCCGGGCCCTTGCGCATGTTCACGTTGCCGGTGGTCCACACCGTGCCGCTCTCCGCCAGCGCGGCCACCATGGACAGGCAGATCGCCGCCATCAGCAGCGCCGCCAGGATCTTCTTGATCTGCTTCATATCGTCGTCTCCTTACAATCGCAATGCATGGATCAGGCCGCGGGCTGTTCCGCTTCCGCCTCGTTCTCGGTCTCGGCCTCGTCGTCCGCTTCGTCCTCAGCCTCGTCATCTTCCTCCAGCAGGGCCCCGTCGATCAGGTTGTGGATCATGTAATCCGCCTCCGCCTCGGCGGTGGGGCCGTCCAGCCAAAACACCACCTCAACGTACTCGTCGCCGGAATCGATGATGTAGGTGATGGTGTCATACTCGCCCTCGTCGCACTCGTCCACGGCGCGGTACCAGGCCACGGGGATCAGGTTGATCTCGCCGTCGGTCACCAGCTCGCTGACGGCGGGATAGGCGGCGGATTCCTCCACCACATACTCGGCCAGCGTGGGGGCGCAGCCCTCCTTGCTGAACTGGTACACGTCGAAGTCCAGCAGGCTGGCGTCGCTGTACCAATAGGCCACCTGGTCGTCCGCGATATCCGCATCGGTGATCTCGCCCAGGCGATAGTCGTCGGGCACCAGCATCGTGAAGCGGGAGGTGCCCAGGCTGATCTCCTTCAGGGACATGAAGTCCACGGTATCCACGATGTCCAGCACCTGCATGCCCACCTCGTCCGCGGGCCAGAACACCAGCTGGATGAAGCTGTCGACGCCGTCCAGGCAATAGACGGCCACGTCGCGCTCGATGTCGTCGCGGGTCCGCCTGCACCAGTACCAGCCCAGATCGATGCCGTTGACCTCGTCCGTGGGCCAGACGACCTCCACATGCTCCTCGGCGTCAGCCAGCCGCAGGGTGTAGTGGTCCAGCATGGCGCCGATGCCGTCCTCTTCCGCCTTGGGGATCTGGTACACATCCAGCTCCAGGCCGGTATCGTCGTCCTGATAGCAGCCGATCTGGCCCTGGGCGATATCCGCGTCGCTGAGCTCGCCGGCCACAAAATCGCCCTCCAGCGTCAACGTATACACGGAGCTGCCCAGCCGAAGCCGGCTCTGGGCCTGGGGCTCGATCTCCTCCTCGGCGAAGGCGCAGCCCATCGCAACCAGCGCAAGCGCCAGAAGCAGCGCAACTGTCTTTTTCATCATTTTCCTCAAATTCCTTTCTAAGGTATTCCGGTATATGATTATAGCACGTTTTGCCTGCCCCGCATCCTACAATAGTATGGCAAAAATATGCCCGCGGCGCGCCAGCCGCGCCACGGCCTGTATGAAGCCAGAGTGTGTTTCCAAATGCCGGGAGATGCAGTTTCGAGTGGATTTGACTTTTCCGCAGGTTTACTGGCGGTAAATCAAGGGAAACCAACGCAGAAATGCAGTCAAAGACGCCGAAAATGCGCTTCAGGTATTTTGGAAACACGCTCTAACCCAGCGCCACGGAAAGGGCCCCGAAAAACGCCACCAGCACCGCCAGCAGCAGAAGCTCCTGGGGCACGCGGTTCAGCATAAGGCCCGCGCACTCCCGCATGAAGGCGTTGGGCCAGTACCACCACTTCGTGGGGCTGCCTACGCCCTCGCAGGGCAGGCCGGCCAGGTTCGCCCACACGCCGCTGCGGAACACATGGTAGTTGGTGGTGGCGTACACCACCCGGGCCCCGGGCGCGCGTGCCTCGATCAGCGCCTTTGAAAACTGCATGTTCTGATAGGTGTTGCGGGACCGATCCTCCGGCAGGATGCGGTCCTCCGGGATGCCCTGGGCGACCAGATAGCGGCGCATGGCCTCGGCCTCGGCCATGGGCTCGTCCGCGCCGCGCCCGCCGGAGGGCACCAGCACGGCCTGGCGGCCGGTGGCCTCGCGCTGGGCCCGCCAGAAGGCGACGGCCCGGTCCACCCGCCCCCGCAGCAGCGGGGTCAGCGTGCCGTCCCGGCGGAATTTGCAGCCCAGGATCAGTATGTAGTCGGCCTCCGGCGCGGGCACATGCCGCGCGGCCTTCAGCCCGCATACGATGGCCCCGGCCAGCACGCATTCAAAGCAGGCGAAGGCCGTGGCGTAGACGTTGCACAGCGTCGTCCACAGCCGGATCTCCCGCTCGGAGCCGGACATGTCCCGCCCGTACAGGAAGAAGGCCAGCGCCTCCCCCGCCACCAGCGCCAGGCCGACGCCCACGCCCAGCACGTTCTTGGGGCTGAAGCCCTCGTGGCGCACCAGTGCCACGTTGCTGACGGCCATGGCCGCCGCGAAGGCCAGCACCGGCACCGCGGTGGCCATCATGAACCGCCAGCTGGCGCTGCAGATGGCGCTGTAGGCGGACAGCATGCTGAATTCGTGGGGCCGCAGCAGATGCCGCAGCGTGACGCCCAGCATCGTGAGCCCCGTGAGCAGTGAGAACAGCGAAAAGCCCGCCGCGTGGATCGTGGCGTAGCCGTAGAACGCCGGGCCCTTCGCACCGCGCCAGGCGTGGAACAGTATCGCCGCCGACAGCAGACAGAACGCCGTGAACGCGACCAGCACCGCCGTATCGCCGGTGAAGCCGCCGGTGGCGCCATCGTACACGGTGCCGAAGCGGCCCACCCTAAAGCGCAGCAGGCCGAATTCGTTGCCCTCGGCGTCCGCCAGCCCCACGAAGGTCTCGCCCCTCTGGCCGGGCCGAATGGGTATGCGCACCCAGTTGCCCTCCACCCGCGGCGCGCCGGGCTCGACCACGCCGGGCGTCTCCGGCCTCAGGCGGATCTCCTCCGCGGCGATTTCCCGAGCGTTCAGCGGATAGCTGGCCACATAGGTGCCGCGCATCGCCAGCCTGCAGCCGACGCAAATCACCAGCAGTATCGCCGCGAGCACGGCGATCTGTATCGTTGCCTTCCTCATGGTATGCCCCCGTCCCGGCAGGGCCGGACCCGTTTCCGTCGTAATGCCGCGGCCCGCCGGGGTGAACCCACAGGGGCCGCAGCACTATCATAGCCGAAACCGCGCCGCGGTTCAACCGGGAAACGGTGAAATTTTAAATCGGAGGGGATGGCTTTGAGTGTGTTTCTAAATGCCGGGAGATGCAGTTTGGCGATTCCCCGCAGGTTTACTGGCGGTAAATCAAGGGGAATCAACGCAGAAATGCAGTCAAAGACGCCGAAAATGCGCTTCAGGTATTTTGGAAACACGCTCTTGGCCGTCCCCTCCGATTTGCCCGCTACTCCCGGTCCGCGGCTTCCGTCGCCCGGGGCATGCCGCCCCAGCCGCCGCCCATCATGCCGCCCATGGCGGCGGTGTCCTGGCCGGTGACGGTATCGGTCAGCGTGATCTGCGCGGCGGCATCGCCGCAGCTCACGGTATAGGTTTCGCCCACGACCAGGCCCGGGCAGCTGACCACCACCGTGCCGAAGGACTTCTCCACCACGGCGGACAGTATCACACCGCCCCCGGCGTCGGTCACGGCGATCTCCCCCGCCTCGCCCTGCAGCGCGACCAGGAAGGCCGCCTGGGTGGAGGACTCCGAGAAGTTCTCCGCCATGCCCGAGGCCCCGGCCGCCACCACGGTGCCCCCGGTGACGGTGGCCGTGCCGTTGCAGTCCAGCGCGCCGTTCATGTTGTTTTCCGGGCCGGAGACCACCACAGTGCCGCCGCTGACCAGGATATCGCCGTTGGAATCGATGCCGTCGCCCTCGGCGTTCACCACCAGCGTGCCGCCGGAGATGTGGATCAGCACGCCCTCCTGGGCCGCGAAGGTCTCCTTCTCGCCGGTGCTGCTGCGGGCGTTCAGGCCGTCGTCCGAGGCGACCAGCGCGATCTCGCCGCCGGCAACGGTGATGACCTCCGCCTCCAGGCCCTCGCTGCTCTGGGTGATGCGCACCGTGCCGCCCACGATGCTCAGCGCGCCATCCGCGTGCAGGCCGTCATCGCCGCTGGCGATATCCAGCAGGCCGTCGAACACCAGCAGGTCCCCGTCGGCATGGAAGGCGTCGTCGGCGGTATCCAGCCGGAATGTGCCGCCCAGCACGGCGATATCGCCACTGGCCTTGAAGCCCTTGGCGCTGACGGCGTC
>CACYWI010000064.1 GCA_902778045.1 uncultured Eubacteriales bacterium | reverse complement strand
GACTTCTTCCTTGTTTGTGTAGCAGCTACAATTAGAAGTCTTTCATGCTCCTTTTGTCTACCTCGTTTCTGTCAATCCCACAACTTTCCGTGATGAACCGAAAAAGATCCTTCGCTGCGCTCAGTATGACAACGAAACGCAATCGGTGTCATCCTGAGCGTCAGCGAAGGATCTTTGCTTTTGCGGCACGATACGGGATGCCGCTATTCTTACTTTTCGGTCAGTCCCTGAACAGCATCGGCAGGAAGTCGTGGATGCAGCGGCGCCACACGCTCCAGTCGTGTCCGCCGGGGAAGGTGCGGCGCAGCATGTCCACGCCCTTTTGCGCAATCAGCGCGTCGTCGTCCTCGAAGCGGTCGAAGAACTGGTCCTCGGTGCCCATGGCGCGGTAGAATACCCTGAAGCTGTCCCTGAACCTCGCCACGTCGTCCAGGATCTTCAGGTGCGCGTCTCCGTTGTCCCGCCAGGGGGCGCGGAGGAAGCCGCTGAACAGGCCCGCGTAGCCGAACCTGTCGGGGTTGGTCAGCGTCACCAGGCTGGTCTGGAAGCTGCCCATGCTCAGGCCCGCCATGGCGCGGTGCCATTTGTCGGTGAGCACCGGATAGTTGGCCTCGATGTAGGGGATCAGGTCCTCCAGGATGATCCTCGGGAACAGCTCAAACTCCCGCTCGCCGCCCTCGCGCCGGGCCATGCCGTTGCCCATCACGATGATCATCGGAACCATATCGCCGTCCGCCAGCAGCCGGTCCGCGATGCGCCCCAGGTGGCCCTGGTACACCCAGCCGGTCTCGTTCTCGCCGTAGCCGTGCTGCAGATACAGCACCGGGTACTGTTTCGCCGGGTCGTAGCCCGCGGGGGTGTACACCAGGCAGATCTCCAGCTTGCCCGTCACCGAGGAGGGATAGTAGCGCCGGGTGACCGCGCCGTGGGGGATGTCCGCAAGGTCGTCCCACGCCGTCTCGCCGGGCACGGGCACGTCCACGAAGTTCATCGGGCGGCAGCAGCCGTAGCCGATGGGCAGGTAGGGGTTCAGCACGTCCGCGCCGTCGATCTTCAGGAAGAAGTACTTGAAGCCCCGGCCCAGGTCCACCGTGCCCTCCCACATGTCGCCGTCGGCCTTCTCCAGCGGGAACAGCGTGCCGAACTGGTCGATCACGACCTCCTTCGCGTTCGGGGCCTTGACGCGGAAGAACACCCTGCCGTCGTCCTTGATCTCATAGCCCTGGTCGCCGTCGCGGTCCGGCTCGCCGTAGTAGGGGTCGAAGGAAACGGAGATGTCCAGGGGCCAATGCTTTTTCATGGTTACCACTCCTTACGCAGCGTATTTGCTGCTGTTATTTTACCAAAAACCGGCACGGCGGACAACCGCTGCCTATATTCATTTGACATTACATTTAAGAGAAAGTAAAATAAAGGCATCCTTACCGAGGAGGGATTGCCATGAAGAAGACGCTGTCCGCGCTGCTGGCGCTGATACTGCTGCTGGGGCTGATCCCGGCGGCGACGATGGAGGATTACGGCGAGGAGGTCGTCAGCGCGGCGCTGGAGGCGGAGGTCCCCGAGGCCGAGGGCATCGGCGCGGAGGGCCTGTTTGCCGAGGGCGAAGCTGTGGAGCTGCCGGCGGAGTTGGCGGAGCAGGCCCCGGACTATCTGCTGGACGTGCCCGACGAGGCGTCTTTCGCCGTGTCAGCCACGTCCGACGAGAGCCTGGTGCACATCACCCGGCCCGCGAACGGGGACACGGTGCCCACAGGCGAGGTGGCGCTGTGGTGCACGTTCATCAATCCCACGCCCAGCAGCTTTGACGTCAAGGATGCTTGGAAATATCTGCCCCTGCGGGTACAGGTCATGAAGAACGGCGGCATTGTCAGCGACGAAAATGTGCAATTCAACAACCTGTGCTTTACGAGCGAAGGCCAGCGCTACGCCTCCGTCTACCTGATGCAGGCCGGCACGTACACCATCCGGGTGAGCGTGCCCGGCTCCGAGGGCGTGTGGGACAGCATCACCGTGACGGCGCAGGGCGCGTCCATCACCCCGGAGCCGATCGCCACGCGCGAGCCTGTGACCGACGAGACGCTGGCGGTGATCGACGCCCCGGTTCACGGGTCGACCGTGAACTATGAATCGATACCCTTCTATATTCATCTTCGCAGGCCTGCTTCAGGAGCGTGGTCCTATGATTTGTACTCTCCGCTGAATGTGGAGGTGCTCGGCAGCCGGGGCCAGGTGGTGTGGAGCACGGACATTGAGATGGACGCAGATGAAATCGCGGAAAAAGTGACGTCCGGGGAAAGCTGGATGATCGACAAGTCCGGGTTGGACGTGGGCGGCAACTACACCTTCCGCGTCAAGCCCGCCTGCTCCAGCACTTGGGACAGCGTGGAGGTATTTGTCGAGGGGCCGACCTATCCGCAGGCGAAGGAATACGAGGGCTATGCCTGCACGCCGAAGCAGGACACGGTCACCATCGACCTGGCGGTGAACCCGACCGCTCGCTTTGAGTATACGCTGCGCTCCAGCTTAGACCCGCTGGGCAATCATACCTTTTACTGCGATTATGTGGAGGATGGCAGCGACACCATCAAGTACAAGGACATGAGCGGCAACACGCTGGTAAAGTCCGGCAACATCTGGACCTGCGACGGTTGGATCGAATACACTGCCCGGAAGGTGGGCACCACCACGCTGCACATGTACATCCTCGTCAATGCCCAGCGCTATGACCACCATGCCATTACGGTCAACGTAATCGACAGCTCCAAGGTCGTCGTGGAAACGCCCAAGGCCACCGCGAAGCCAACCGCCAAGCCGACCGCGACGCCCAATCCCACCGCGAAGCCCACCGCTTCCGCAAAGCCGGGAGCAACGGCGAAGCCCGCCGCGACGGCGGCGCCTACCACCGCGCCCACCGCGAAGCCGAAGAGCATCAAAAAGGCCAAGGTCACCTTAAAGACCACGTCCTACACCTACAACGGAAAGGCCCGCGAGCCCGCCGTGACGGTCAAGCTGGGCACGAAGACATTGAAGAGCACGGACTACACCGTCAAGTATGCCGACAACATCAAGGTCGGCACGGCTACGGTGACCGTGAAGGGCAAGGGCAAGTATACCGGTACGGTGAAGAAGACCTTCAAGATCAATCCGAAGGCCGTGACGCAGCTGAAGCTGAAGGCGGGCAAGAAGAAGCTGACCGTGACCTGGAAGAAGGTCAGCGGGGCCAGCGGGTACCAGATCCAGTACGGCAGGAAGAAGGACTTCTCGAAGGTCACGAAGAAGACCGTGAAGAAGGGAACCGTCAAGGCCACGCTGGAGGGTCTGAAGGCGAAGAAGACGTACTATGTGCGCGTCCGGGCGTACAAGACGGTCGGCGGCAAGAAGTACTATTCCAAGTGGGTCAAGGCGAGCGAGAAGACAAAGTAGAAAAAAAGCCTTCCCCTTTGGGGAAGGTGGCCGAGCACAGCGAGGTCGGATGAGGTCCTCCACGGTTCGTTTCGCGTCTTTGTTGCAACAGAGGCGCAGGACGAAATGCCAGGGGACCTCATCCGTCGTTTGCTTCGCAGGCTCCGCTAATGCCACCTTCCCCAAAGGGGAAGGCCTTTGTTTGCGCCGCTTGCTTTCGCCGCGAGGGCGGGAAATAGCGGGCGATCGGAGATTGCCCCTACGGCCTGCCGGTGAAGCTGAACGTGAAAAAGCCCCGGCTCACAGGCTGTTCTGTCGTCAGTGTGACGGCGTACAGCGCGTCGCCGGCGGGATCGCCCTCGGGGAAGCGGGCCTTCAGCGGCGCGATGTCGCAGGAAAGCCCCTCCTCGTAGCGCATATCCACGGGCCCCAGGCGCAGGCCGTCCATCAGCCGCTCGGGCCGCTGGGGAGTGACGAAGCGGAAGGTCACGGGGGCGGGCATGTCCAGGTCGAAGGCGTCCACCAGGCGCAGCGCCCCTTCCCGCCGCAGGGCCATGGCCGTGCGCTGTACGGCCCTTGCGCCGATCCCCTCGGGCCAGGCGTTGGTCAGGTCCACGCTCATCAGCTCCCGGTCCGGCTGGACCTCGAAGTCCGCGGGACAGGCATCCGCGCCGAAGGCGGCCTCAGGGGCGCGCTCGCTTGGGTCGGCCAGCTGCTCCGCGCCGCCGATGGCCATCACGCCCGGGCGACCCGGGATCTCCACCAGTATGGGTCGGTCGCCGCTGAACAGGACAAGGCTCCCCGCGTTGCCGCGCCCGCCGCCGGTGTGCAGGCAGGCGGTCATCCCCGCGAAGCGGGACAGCATCACCCGGTTGCGGGCGGTGGCGGCGTGCTTCAGCTTCGGCGGCTTGCCGGCCTGGGCCGAGAGCATCCCCGCGCAGGCGAAGTCCATAAAGCGCCCCGTCACCGTGGCGGAGGGCCGCCGGCCCATGCGGTGCAGCGCCGCGCCGAGGGCCGCCAGCGCCTCGTCGTTGGCCGTCAGGCCCACGCGGAACAGCTCCTGCCCCGAAAGCTGCGGGCACAGGCTGCCCGCGGCGGGATCGGCGAAGAAGCCCTCCGCCAGCCAGGGGAACAGCAGCGCGTCCAGCCAGTCCGCGGTGGGATAGGCCTCGGTCAGGTCCATCTCGCCCCGGGTCAGCTTGCGCAGCAGCTGGCACAGGTCGGTGATTGCGGCGGTTTCGGCCAGCTCGTCCGAAAGGGGCATCGCGCGGCGGTCCCTGCCCTGGATCCCCTGGTCGATCAGCCGGAGCGCCTGCTTCAGCACCGCGCCGCGGCGCGAGGCGTCCGATTCCAGCAGGATCGCGGACAGCAGTATGTCGGAGAGTATGCACAGCGGCCTGCGACAGGACCCCGCCCCCGGGCCGACGGTGCGCATGAAGGGATAATCGCCGTGGGCCAGGAAGGGGGAGAACACCCGCCGCCGCGCCTCGTACAGCAGCTTGCCCGTCACCCGGGAGCCCAGCCGATCCGAAAGCGCCCGGCTCACCCAGGCCAGCAGCATCAGCGTTTCGGCGCACTGGAAGTCGATCTCCGGGTGCTGGTCGTCGTCAAAGGGCGCGCCCTTGGGGTTTTCGGACCAGGTGGCCTCCTCGCACAGCATGCAGATCAGGTCGGTGATCCGCTCCAGCGCCGGGGCGTCGGCATCCACGGCGATCAGGGCCTCCAGCGCCTGGCGGCGCGCCTTCTGCAGGCGCAGGTAGGCCGCCGGATCGTGAAGCCGGGCGGAAAGGGGCATGCCGGCCAGCTCCCGGCTCATGGCCAGGTGCGCCCCGGCCTGGGCCCATTCCCGGGCCGGCCCCGTGGCCAGCGGCGAGGGCAGCCCCTCGGGCCGGGCGAGGGCGGTCAGCACGTTGTAGTGGCGGAGGAACATGGTCAAACCTCCTTTCAGGGCAATTGGGAATGGCGGTTCAAATCCCTGGCGGGATTTGTCTTGACAAGAACGAAACAAGTGACGATATAGCATCTGCCTTCAGGTTTGAATACAAAGAAATCCGCAAGGATTTCATCATTTATTCCCAATTCCCAATTCCCAATTTCCCATTTTCTCTTGTGTGAACGCATAGGCCCCCACCGACACGGCCACCGCCAGGTTGAAGGAATCGATCTCCGGGCTCTGGGGGATGAACACGCTCTGGCCCAGCTGTGAAAAGCGGGCGGGCAGCCCGGAGGCCTCGTTGCCGAACACCAGCGAGAAGGGCGCTTCGGCGCGGGGGGCCACCTCGTTCAGGGGCTTCGCGCCGTCCAGCATGAAGGGGTACAGCATCCGCTCCGGGAACTCCGCGCGGTAGTCGTCGAAGCTGTCGTAGGTCTTCACGCGCAGCTTGAAGAACGCCCCCATCGAGGCCCGCAGCACGTGGGGGTCGAAGGCGTCCACGCAGGGCCGCACCAGCGCCACGTCCCGTATGCCGAAGCCCAGCAGCGAGCGCAGCGCCGTGCCCGCGTTGCCGTTGTCGGAGATCTGGCACAGCACGGCGTGATTGGCCGCCGGGTCCAGCGGGCAATCGTACTTGTTGAACACCAGGCCGGCGAAGCAGTTGTCCTTCTTCGATTCCCGGCGCAGCACCCGCTCGGCGATCTCCTCCCGCACGCCCAGCGCCGCGCAGCGCTGGCGCAGCTTTTCCACGCCCTCGTTGCCCAGGCCACGGGGGTCCAGCAGCAGCCGGGCGGCGCACTCCGGCCGGGCCTCCAGCAGCATCAGCGCCGGGAACACGCCCAGCTGGTAGCTGTAGCTCAGCTTGCGGGAATAGGGCTCCAATTTAGGCATAACGACGCTCCTTTGTGCGTAGTGATTTAAGAGTGGAATTTCAGAGCTTGGAGTGTGGAGTTGAAGTCAGCCTGGAAACGGCATTTCTTCGCGGTCAATATGGCCCGTTTTCCGCTGTTATCCGCGCGCGGCATCCTGTAACGCCACACGCCACACTCGTTCATTCGTTGTACCGCATCCATCCCCTCAGATAGTCCCTCAGCGCCTTGCTGTGGGTCTCCATGGGGAAGTGGCCGGCGCTGGCCAGACGGTGGATCTCCGCGTCGGGCAGCAGCGCGTGCAGCTGCGCCTGGGCGGCCTCGTCCGCCAGCGGGTCGTGCCCGCCTACCAGGGCCATCGTGGGGCAGAAGCCCATGCCCTGGCGTGGCGGCGAAGCGGCCCTGCGCAGCGCCTCGGCAAAGGTGCTTCGCATGCCCCGCCGCAGCAGCGGCGCGCGCATGCGGTCCACGATATAATCGTCCATCGGAAAGCCGGCGAGGCGCTCCACCGCCAGGCGGAAGCGCCGGGGGCTGGTCGCGTTCTCGTCGTACCAGCGCTCGCCGGCAGAGGCGCGCCTGCCCAGCGAGAATACCGGCGCGAAGTGGATCTGGGATTTCACGCTGTCCGGGAACCGGGCCGCCATGGACAGGATCGTGGCGCAGGCCAGCCCGTGGCCGCCCAGGTGCCACAGCGACATCGGCGCGCCGAATTGGCGGTCCACGTCGTCCAGCACGCCCCAGGCCATGCCCGCGCGCGCGCCCGCGTCCTGGGGCGCGCCGGGGTCGCCGCGGCCGAAGCCGGGCAGATCCATCAGCACCGTCAGGCAGCCCAGGCCGTCCAGCTCCGGCAGCAGCTTGCGCCAGTGGAAGGTGCTGGTCAGCGGCGAGGACAGCAGCAGCAGCCGGTTGCGCACGGGCACGTCCGGCCGCGCCACGCAGAAGTGCACGCGAATGCCCGAGAAGGACAGGTACCGGCTCTCCTCAGTCAATGGCACACACCCCCGACGCCGCTCCGCTTTCGTGACGATACTCTTGTGCTATTCTAACATATCGGGGGGCGGTTTGCAACGAAAGGCGTTGAATTGAAGGCGGAGAACGTTAAATTTTCCAAATGAAAACCGGTAACATTGGGTGAGAAAGGTTCTGTTCCGGTAATAACCTCGTAAACAGGCTTGCCTGAACCGGCCCGGTCATGTATAATAGAATTTGCTATGGATTTATAATGCTGCAAGTGTATGCGGAGGAGCTATGCCCGTTTACGATTACAAATGCACGCGCTGCGGCCACCGCTTTGACCTGCTGCGCAGCCTGTCCAGCCGGGACGAGGTGAAGTGCCCGAAGTGCGGGGGCGAGGTCGCGCGCGTATACGAGGGTCGCTGGTCCGTGGGCAAGCGCTCCGGCGGCGAATGCAGCGGCAACTGTCAGGGCTGCCCCGGCTGCGGGCGCTGACACGCATCTGTTTTTTGACTTTGGCCCCTGGCCCGTCCGTCGGGCGCGGTGTGGCCGTATGGAGATAGTGATGAAGGAAAAACTGCGAATCTACGGTGGCGCGCGCCTTGAGGGCGAGGTGACGGTCAGCGGCGGCAAGAATGCCGCGGTGGCCATTATTCCCGCTGCCCTTCTGGGCGATTCCCCCTCCGTAATCGAGAACGTTCCGGATATCAACGACGTGCACATCATCATCGACACGCTCAGGTTCCTGGGCGCGCAGGTGGAGTTCAAGGACAACATCATCACCATCGATCCCCGCACGGCGGATCGGTTTGACCCGCCCTACGACCTGGCCTGCCGCATGCGCGCGTCCTATTACTTCGCGCCGGTGCTGCTGGGCGTGTTCCGGCGCTGCGAGGTGCCGCTGCCCGGCGGCTGCGACCTGGGCCCCCGGCCCATCGACCAGACGCTGAAGGGCATGCGCGTGCTGGGCGCGGACGTGGACACCCCCGGCGGGGTGATCGTGGCCAGCGCTGACGAGCTGATCGGCGGCGATATCTTCCTGGATATGCCCAGCGTGGGCGCCACGGTGAACTGCATGCTCACCGCCGTGTCCGCCAGCGGCACCACGACCATCCACAACGCGGCCAAGGAGCCCCACATCGTGGACCTGGCGAACTTCCTGTCCAGCATGGGCGCGGTGGTGAAGGGCGCGGGCACCGATGTGATCCGCATCCGCGGCGGAAGGCACCTGCACGGCACCAATTACACCGTGGTGCCGGACCAGATCGAAACCGGCACGCTGATGATCGCGGCGGCCGCCACCGGCGGCGACGTGGTGATCACCGGCACGATCCCCACCCACATGGAGGCGCTTTCGGCCAAGCTTTTGGAGATGGGCGTGCATGTGACCAGCGAGGACGACCTGATCCACGTGCGCAGCAACCGCAACTTCCGCGCCGTGAACGTAAAGACCCAGGGCTATCCCGGCTTCCCCACGGACCTGCAGCAGCCGCTTTCCGCGCTGCTGACCGTGGCCAACGGCACCAGCATCGTCACCGAGACCATCTTTGAATCCCGCTTCCGCTTCCTGGACGAGCTGCGCAAGATGGGCGCGAACTCCCGCGTGATCGAGACCACCGCCATCATCACCGGGGTGGAGAAGCTGGCCGGGGCGCGGGTGAACGCCACCGACCTGCGGGCCGGCGCTTCGCTGGTGATCGCCGGGCTGATGGCCGACGGCATCACCGAGATCTCCGGCGTGGAGTACATCATGCGCGGCTACGAGCGCTTTGACGAAAAGCTGCGCAGCCTGGGCGCGCACATCGAGCACGAGCGGGACGGCGTGATCGTGTCCCAGCCCGCGTTTCTGCCGAATATATAACAAATTGTGCTGTTTTTCTGGCATTTTCCGGTTGTATTATCCGGAAAAAGGTGGTATAATGTATTGGTAAACCGCTCTGAAAGGGGCAACGCAGCGGGCACAGCGCCCGCGCGACCGTGAACAACCGCCGATTTTCGGCGGTGTTTTTGGGAATACAGTATTTTCACGCAGGAGGGGTTGGGTTGCCGAGCAAATCGATGCCGGTCAGTAAAGCACGGGAAATTGCACAAAGGATCGCCCTCGAAATGGACGTGGAGCTGGTCGACGTGGAGCTGGTCAAGGAACCGACCGGCCATTTTCTGCGCTTTTACATCGAAAAGCCGGAGGGCATCGCCCTGAATGACCTGGAGGCGTTCCACCGCAGGATACTGCCGCTGGTGGAGAACGTGGAATACGACTATATGGAGGTCTCTTCCCCCGGCGCGGACCGGCCGCTGAAGACCGAACGGGATTTCGAGCGCGCCCGGGACATGATCGTGGAGCTGAAGACCTATAAGGCCGTGGATGGCGTCAAGCAGTTCACCGGCCGCCTGGTGGGCCTGGAGGATGGCTGCGTGGTCATCGAGGCCGAGGGCGGCGACGAGCTGCGCTTTCCCCGCAAGGATGTGGCCATCGTGCGCCCGCTGATCGAATTTGACGAGGAGGACCTGCAGGACGACGTGCCCGTGCAGTGATTCTCCCTGAACGGACCATCATTCAACATGCGCGCTGTGCGCGGAACAGGAGGAAACGGACCATGGCAAACGGCGGAATTGATTCCAATGAATTCTTCAGCGCGCTGGACGCTTTGAGCAAGGAACGGCGCATCAATAAAGAAGTGCTCTTCGGCGCGATCGAGGCCGCGCTGATTTCCGCATATAAAAAGAACTTCGGCAAGAACGCCAACGTGCGCGCCACCATCGACCCGGACAAGGGCCGGGTGGAGGTGCTCTCCCGCAAGACCGTGGTGGAGACGGTGGAGGACCCCCAGTGCGAAATGTCGCTGGAGGAGGCCCGCGCTATACAGCCCCAGTACGAGATCGGCGACCTTGTGGCAGACCGCCAAGCAGGTGGTCGTGCAGCATCTGCGCGAGGCCGAGCGCGGCGTGATCTACGATGAATACAGCCAGAAGGAAAACGAGATCCTGACCGCCATCGTGCAGCGCGTGGAGAACAAGCAGGTGTTCGTGGAGCTGGGCCGTACCGAGGGCATCCTGGAGCCCAATCAGCAGATGCCCACCGAGGAGCTGGCCGTGAACGACCGCATCAAGGTGTACGTGCTGGAGGTGTCCCGCCTGGGCCGCGGCCCGCAGGTGTTCGTGTCCCGCACCCATCCGGGCCTGGTGAAGCGCCTGTTCGAGCTGGAGGTGCCGGAGATCGTGACCGGCGTGGTGCAGATCAAGTCCATCGCCCGCGAGGCCGGCTTCCGCACCAAGATGGCCGTGGTGTCCACCGATCCGCTGATCGACGCGGTGGGCAGCTGCGTGGGCCCCAGGGGCATACGCGTGGAGAACGTGGTCAACGAGCTGAAGACCGAGAAGATCGATATCGTGCGCTGGTCGCAGGACCCGGCGGAGTACATCGCCAACGCCCTGAACCCCGCCCGCGTGCTCAGCGTGTTCGTGTCTGAGACCGAGAAGGCCGCGGCGGTGATCGTGCCCGACAACCAGCTGTCGCTGGCCATCGGCAAGGAGGGCCAGAACGCCCGCCTGGCCGCCAAGCTGACCGGCTGGAAGATCGATATCAAGAGCCAGAGCCAGGTGGAGGCCGAAGCCAGGACCCTGGAGCAGGGCGAAGCGGAGGAATACTGATGCCAGCCAAGCCGCGCAAAATTCCCATGCGCATGTGCGTGGGCTGCCGCGAGATGAAGCCGAAGGCACAGCTGCTGCGCGTGGTGAAGCCCCAGGAGGGCGACGCCCACATCGACCGCACCGGCAGGGCCCCGGGCCGCGGCGCCTACATCTGCGGGCAGCTGGATTGCCTGCGCAGGGCACAGAAGAGCCGCGCGCTGGAGCGCGCGCTGGACGCGAAGATCGACGGGGCCGTGTTCGCCCAGCTTGAGGCGCAGATCGACCCCGGCGAGGCATAGGCCATGGACCGGTATTTGGGCATGCTGGGGCTGTGCGCCCGGGCAGGCCGGCTGATCACCGGGGAAAAGGCCTGCGTGCAGGCCATCCGCACGGGCTCCGCCTTCGCCGCACTGCTGGACGGCGCGGCCTCGGAAAACGCCGTGAAGGCGCTGACCCGGGCCTGCGAGAACCATGGCGTACCGCTGGTCCGCACCGCGCCCTGCGCGCTGGGCAACGCCATCGGCAAGCCGGAGCGCATGGCCGCGGCGGTCACGGACGCGCGCATGGCCGCGCGCATCATCGAGTTATCCACTGTCGAGTGATCGACATTTCATACCGGCCGGGGGTCCGGCCGGGATCAAGAGAGTGTACGGGGGTGCATTGAGGGAATGACCAAAGTCAGGGTTCAGGACGTCACCAAAGAGCTGAGCGCGAACACCGGCAAAATGCTGGAGAACGTGACGCGCATGCGCAAGCAGTCACAGGAGATGCTGAATGCGCTTCGCAGGATTTCCGATGGTTTCGTCCGCGAGGAAAGGGAGCGTCAGGAGCGCGAGGCCAAGGAAGAGCTGAGAAAGCAGTACGAGGCCAGCGCCCAGTTCATGACCGCCTATTCCAGCGAGCAGGTGCCGGATATTCCGGATGAGCCGGCGCCCGAAGTGCACACCAGGCAGCCCGAGGCCCCGACGCCGGAAGCGGCGCCGGCAGCCCCGGCGGCCCCGGCAGCTCCGGCAGCGCGCCCGGCACAGCCAGCCGCGGCCAGGCCCGCGGTACAGAGGCCGGCCCAGGCAGCCCCCCGCC
>CACYWI010000063.1 GCA_902778045.1 uncultured Eubacteriales bacterium | reverse complement strand
AATTTGATGCGCTTGTGCTGACGACGCCGCGAATTGAGCGCAGGAAATAGGCTTCACGGCGCTGTGTTCCTGTCGATATGGACATTTACGCGGACATCCGCGGCGGCATACCGGCTCCGCCAATCGCTGGCCAGCCATTCCGACGCGGTGGCGTATCCGGCGGCAACGCGTTCGGAAAAGCCGAAGGGCTCGACGCTCGCACGCTGACACTTGACGATCAGATCCACAATCAGAGACCGAAGTCGGTCTTCTAATGTTGATATGTCCGCCACTGATACGTTGTCCAGCGTGGAGAAAGAGAGGTCTGCCTCCAGCAGGTCTCCGCTTCCACTCGGCGTGACGCGCCTTTTTGCGCGACGCTCTGTCGTCAGCTCCACGGTCCGGCCATCCAGGGCGAGGGGCAGCGCCTTGCTTTTTCCAAGGATCAGCTCAAGCAGCCGGGTCTCGTCAGTGTCCAGGATCACAGCGCAGACGCCTTCGCGGAACAGGGCCGCGCCTTCATAGCGTTGGCGCATGGGCTGTGAGTCGTTCCCGCTTCGGGCAAATACAGCCGCCGGGTCCGAATAGAAGGATTGCGTGGCGTAGCAATATTCGGCGAGGCTGCAATCGGGAATATAGCCCTCGTCCGAATAGTGGGTCAGCATCGCCTTCAGCTCGGCTGAAAGGCGTTCGCCGACGGTCGCCTCCTGGGCGCTGACAAAGGCGTTGGCGTCGCCCTCGCAGACGACAAAGCGGGCGGTCGTGTACAGGTGCGGCGTCTCGGCGACGTGCCCGGCGAGAGCAGGAAAGCCGGTCTCAGAGGCCAGTGCCCGGGATACGACCAGCATCTCGATGTGGCTCAGGTTCAGCGGCCTCGGCGTGACGCGCTCGAGGGCATCCCTGGCCTGCTGCCAATCCGCTTGCCGACCTTGGGGATCCGCGCCGTCAGCCGCAGCAGGCCGTCCTCGGCACGGTCCATGCCCAATACCAGCACATAGGCCTGGTTTTCCACCTCGCCGGTGCGCTGGCAGCCGCAGAGCAAAAGGCACGGCAGCGCGATCAGGACGAAAAGGCGCGTTACGCGCATGAAGCGGCGCCTCCCTTCCTTCCCGCGGCAACGAACGTGATAAGGGCCGTCAGCGGCGCGACGGCGATATACTGCCACGGCGACAGCATCTCCGCAATGTCGATGACCGGCAGGAAGGCGGCGGCCAACGCGATGGCGGCGACGGAGAGCAGCGCGCACTGCCGGCCGCCCAGCCGGGGCAACAGACGCTGCAGCAGCGTTGCGCCGGCAAAGCATTCGCACGCCAGCAGGTGCAGAAGTCCCGCGTACCAGGCGCATATCATCGGCAGCTGCAGATACAGCGGCGCGCGCCCGTTGGTCAGCAGATCGTCCAGCCGTTTCAGCCAGCCCGCTTCACGGATGGGCGTGGGCACCATCATGCGGTGCAGCAGGATCAACAGGGCGGAGACCAGCGCGCCGGTCAGCAGCGTCGAAGTGGTTGTGCCGCGCCTCTCCGGCGCGTCCTCCCGTCCCTCGGCGATCAACAGCAGCGCGGAGCAGGGGAGTATCCGTCCCGCAAGGCGTACGCCGCCCTCCCAGATGGCGCGCCAGCCGGAGCCCAACAAGGGTCGAAGCCATTCGGAGCGAAGACATTGCGCCTGCAGCGCGACGATCAGGATCAGCAGCAGCGGGAACAGGCGGGCCCACAGCATGGCGGCATAGCCCATGGTGTTGCCGTTTCGGAACACGCACCACAGCGCGGCGGCGCAGACCGGCAGCAGCAGCAGGCGCTCTGGCACCCGGTCCAGCGCCAGATAGCCGGCGGAGCCTGTGATTTCACCGGCGGTCACCGCCGCGTCCAGCAGGACGAGGGGCAGCAGCGCCGCCGACAACGCTGTGACGGCGCGCGCGTCCATCCGGCGATTCAGCGCGCGGACACACAGCAGCCACGGCAGCGCGAGCGCCGCGGCGATCAGTGGGCAGAGATAAGCGCCGTTGTGCGTCGGCGGGGCGTCCACCGTCATCGTGACGAAGGTCCTGGCCGTGATGGCGGCGAGTACGGCGGCACGGGCAGGCGCGCGAGAGATGGAGAGCTTCATGCCGCACGCCCTCCCTTGGAACGTGTTTGACGGCACTGCCGCGTGAACGGCGATGGGCCCTGCTGCAGCCACACCGGCAGCCTGAACAGAAGGTCGGGATTGTGCTGCCTGCGCGGCGCCAGCGGGACCAGATAGGGAACCCCCATCGAGCGCATGCCGCACAGGCCGACAGCCAGGCAGAACGCTGCCACGCACACGCCGTACAGCCCGAGCAGCGAGCCGCAGAGGATCACGAACAGGCGGCAGATGACCAGGCCGATGCCGAACCCGTAATCCGGTATCGCGTAGTTACCCAGGCCGGTCAGCGCCACGATGATGATCAGTATCGGGCTGATGATGGAGGCGGAGACCGCGGCCTGCCCCAATATCAGCGCACCGACGATGCCCAGGGCCGAGCCGATCTGCTGGGGGATGCGGGTGCCGGCCTCGTTGATCAGGTAGAACGAGAACTCCATGATCAGGATCTCGATCAGTATGGGAAAGGGCACGTTGGCCCGCGCCTCAGAGATGGAGCCCAGCAGGCTCATGGGCAGCAGGTGCATGTGATAATCCGTCAGCGCGATATACAAGCCGGGCAGGAACACGGATACCAGCATGCCCATGAATCGGATCATGCGCAGGAAGGTGCCGTACTGCCAGCGGGAAAAGGAATCGTCCGAAGCGTGCAGCTGGTGGAACAGCGTGACCGGCGCAATCAGGGCGTAGGGGGAATTGTCCGCCAGCAGCGCCACCTGGCCCTCCATAAGGCAAGATGCCGCCCGGTCCGGCCGCTCGGTCTGAAGCATCTGGGGCAGCAGCGCCCAGGGGCTGTCCTCGATGTACTGCTGTATCGCGCCAAGGCCCATCACGGCGGGGGCGTCGATCCGCATCAGCCTGCGGCGCACGGCGTCGACCACCTGCCGGTCAGCGACGCCGTCCAGCCAGGCCAGCGCCACGCGGCAGGGCAGCTGTCTGCCCACGGAAAGGCATTCCGTGATCAGGCCGGGGCATGCGGCATAGCGTCGAAGCAGCGTCATGTTCGTGCGCAGGCTTTCCACAAAGCCCTCCTGCGCGCCGATGACCACCGATTCGTTGGTGGTCCTGTTGACCTGTCTGCCGGGATAGCCCCGGGTCTCCAGCAGTACGCAGGAATCACAGTCCTCGACGAACAGGGCCGTCATGCCGCTGACCACCGATTCCACAATCTCCTTTTCCCGCTGCTCCGCATCACACTGGGCGATTTCGAGCACATGCCGGATCAGGTATTCCGCATCGATGATCGTGCCCGGGGCAGCGCGGTGCTCATTGCACGCCCGGAGCACGAACTCGCCGATCTTCCTGTCGTCGGCCATGCCCTCGATGTACAGCGCGCACAGCGGCGTGCCGGCGCATTCCAGCATGCGGAAGTGGGCGTCTGAATTGACGTCGCTGTGCAGCAGGCGCCTGAAGCGCGCCAGGTTGTCATCGAGAACGGGGGAAAGTACGCCCGGTGCGGGACTCATGCGCATCACCTCTGAATGGCTATTTTGAACCAAAGCTCTGCAATGCATGTATGCCGGCAAAACAAAATCCGCGGATTCAAAGCGAATCCGCGGATGGAATGCCGGGGAAATCAGCCCGCCTCCAGCATGTTCTCGGGCAGCGTTGAGGTCAGCGTGAGCACCGATATCTCCGGGGGATTGAACAGCCTGAAGGGCATCAGCGGCACGGAGCCGTTGGTGGACAGGCCCTTTGTGACGTACACCTGGGTCTCTCCGACGACCGAGAGCCCGGAAACCCTTTCACCAGCCGGGAACCAGCCGCCCCGGGGCAGCGTCTTGTCCGGCACGTATACCGCGCCGATCAGCGGCAGCTGCCATACGCCGCCGCAGTAATGGCCCGCGAGCAGCAGCTCCGGCGAGTCGAGGAAGCGTTCGCTTTCGGGATTGTGATCCTCGGAGGTGTAGATGAAGTTGTCCGTCGGCGGCTCGTGGGCCAGGGATATGTGGATATCCGAGGTGCTCATGCTGCGCTGGGCGTCGTACAGCCGCTGGGCAATCTTCATGCGATAGGTCGTGATGGGCAGGTTGGTATAATCCTCCGTGATGCCGGAGCGCACGCCGTCCTCCTCCTGGCCGGTCTGCTCCTGCCACAGCTGCAGCGTGCTGCTGGTTTCAAGGTTCAGCATGGTGGCGGGGGATATCCACAGTGTGGAATCCTTGATGGGGATGCTCACCGGCGCGTCCACGTAGTTGGCGCCGCGCTCTACGGCGCCGAGGATCCAATCCTCGAGCACCAGCTGGGAAAGTATGCCCTCCGTGGCCCGGGCGGTTTTCACATAGGGGCCGGGGTCCGAATCGCCGCAGATGAAGTAGAGTTTTTCCGGGTTCTTCAGCCCTTCGATGAACTCCCAGAAGGGCTGGGCGTTGCCGCCCTTGCCGACCATGTCGCCCAGGCAGAATATGGCATCGTACTTCAAGCCGTTCAGGGTCCTGAGCAGAAGGCTCTGCTGATCGCCGAAGCGCCGGCCGTTCATGTCGGAGAGCACCACGATGCGATAGCCCTCCATGTCCTGGGGCAGGCCCACCACGGTGACGGTCTGTTCGGTGATATTCAGGTTGCTGTTGTTCAGCATGACGCCGACGGCGAGTATGCCGATTGCGGCCAGCAGGATCAGCGGCCAGAAGCGGAATTCCCGTCCGAACAGGCGGATCGGCTTGAAAAAGCCATCGCTGCCGGTGGCGCTCATCAGCTCAAACAGCGAGCGGTAGGTCCTGCGCTTCTTGACAGGCTTCTTCTTTCGCTTTTCTGTTCTTGATGATGGGCACGCGGGCGTCGGTGCGCTTTCTGCGCCGCTGGGGAATCTCCGCCTCATCGCCATACTGGGTGGATTCATCGCGCAGGGCGTCGTCCGAAGCGGTATCCGGCTTCGGAATCGGTATGGCATGCTTGCCCGGGCGGGCTTTCTTTTCAGTATCAGGCATCGTAAGCTCCTCACAAAACTCCTGATTCTATTATAGTTTCAAATTTGCGATCTGGCAAGTCGGGTATAATAAAAACTGGTAAACTAAAGGCGCAACCGTCTACACGGATGCCGCGAATTGTGCTATAATGGTTGTATACGCGCCTGATGGAGGGTACGACATTGGCAAAGGCAAAGACGATCTACGTTTGCAGCGAATGCGGCTACGAGACGCCGAAGTGGCTGGGCAAATGCCCGGACTGCGGCAGCTGGAACACGCTGAACGAGCAGCAGGCCGCCCCTGTTCTGAAGCAGGAGGAAAAGAAGCTGAAGCGCGCGCCGGGCAGCGACGCCGTGGCCGTTCGTGTGGACGAAATACCCGATGAGAATATGGAGCGCAGCTCCAGCGGCATTGCCGAGCTGGATCGCGTGCTGGGCGGCGGCGTGGTGAACGGTTCGCTGGTGCTGGTGGGCGGCGACCCGGGCATCGGCAAATCCACGCTCCTGACCCAGCTGTGCGCCAACATGGCGGGGGACGGCACGCGCGTGCTGTATGTATCCGGCGAGGAATCCACCCGCCAGATCAAGATGCGCGCGCGCCGTCTGGGGGCGACTGCCAGCGGCTTCTACGTGCTGTCGGAAAACGACATGAACACCGTGGAAAAGCGCATGGGCGAGCTGTCGCCGGAGATCATGGTGGTCGATTCCATACAGACGATGTACCTGCCGGAGCTGGCCAGCGCGCCGGGCAGCGTGTCCCAGGTACGGGAGTGCGCGTCTCTGTTGATGCGGCTGGCGAAGGTCAGCGGCTGCAGCGTGTTCCTGGTGGGCCATGTGACCAAGGAGGGCGCCATCGCAGGGCCCAGGGTCCTGGAGCACATGGTGGACGCCGTGCTGTACTTCGAGGGCGACCGCCAGCATCAGTACCGCCTGCTGCGCGCGGTGAAGAACCGCTTCGGCTCCGTTAACGAGCTGGGCATGTTCGAAATGACGGATAAGGGCATGCGCGAGGTGGAGAACGCCAGCGAGGCCCTGCTGTCTGAGCGCGCCCACGATGCCAGCGGCAGCGTGGTGATGTGCGCGATGGAGGGCTCACGGCCGCTGCTTACCGACGTGCAGGCGCTGGTGTCCACCACGGTGTTCGGAAATCCCCGGCGGATGGCCAGCGGCGTGGACCAGGGCAGGCTGTCGCTGCTGCTGGCGGTGCTGGAGAAGCGGGCGGGCCTTCGCATGTACGACCAGGACGTATACATCAACATCGCGGGCGGCATGTCCCTTACCGAGCCCGCCGCGGACTTGGCGCTGTGCGCAGCCATCGCTTCATCCCACAGGAACCGCGCCGTGGACGGCGCGTGGTCGGTGATGGGCGAGGTAGGCCTCGCGGGCGAGGTGCGGGCCATCGGACAGGCAGAGCGGCGCGTGGCGGAGTGCGCGCGCCTGGGCTTCAACCGCGTTATCCTGCCCAAGTACAACCTTCGGAACCTGCGCGTGCCGGAGGGCATCGAGGCCGTCGGCGTGGAGACCGTAGCCCAGGCCATGGCGGCGCTGGGCCTGTTGAGGGGCGAAAGATAGCGGGCTGTTGATATCAGGTTCACAAACCGGCGCTATAATCGTTCAAAATGCGGCGGGGGAGGCGTCTGTGTGTTTGGATATGTCGTGACAAACCCGGCGTCCCTGTCCAAGGCGAGGCAGGAGCGCTTTCGGGCCCTCTACTGCGGCCTGTGCAGAACGCTGCGCAGGCGGCACGGCCTGTTCGGCAGCGCCACGCTGAGCTACGATCTGACCTTCCTGGCGCTGTTGCTGAACGCGCTGTACGAGCCGGGGGAACAGGCCGGCGAGGAGCGCTGCCCGGCCCGGCCTGTAAAAAGGCATGATTTCGTGACCTCGCCGGTGATGGACTATGTGGCCGACATGAACGTGGCGCTGGCCTATCACAAGTGCCGGGACAACTGGATCGACGACAAAAACCTGGCCTCGGCTGCCGAAGGCGCGCTGCTGAAGCGGGCCTACGCATCCGTGAACAGGGCGTGGCCCGGGCGCTGCGAAGCCATCGAGGCCTGGCTTGACGAGATCCGCGGGATCGAGCGGCAGAAGCGGATGGAGATCGACCCACCTGTCAACGCCACAGGCCGGATGCTGGGCGAGCTGTTCATCTGGCCCGAAAGGCGGGATTGGACGGAGGAGCTGCGCCAGATCGGCGACGGCCTGGGGCGCTACATCTACTTCATGGACGCCTATGACGACCTGCCCGCCGATATCCGCCGGAAGCGCTACAACCCGTTGCGGACCCTGCGGGACGGGGAAAACTATGAATCGTTTTGCAAGGACGCCATGACGATGATGGTCGCCGACGCCACCGAAGCGTTCGAGCGCCTGCCGGTGGTGCTGGACGCGGATATCATCCGCAACGTGCTGTATTCGGGCATCTGGAGCCGATACGCGTTTCTGCAGGAAAAGCGGAACGCGGCAAATAAAGGAGTAGAGTAATGCAGGATCCCTATCGCGTATTGGGCGTGTCTCCCCAGGCGACGGACGAGGAGGTCAAGAAGGCCTATCGCGCGCTGGCAAAGAAATTCCACCCGGACGTCAACAATGGCTCCGCCCAGGCGGAGGCGAAGATGAAGGAAGTGAACGAGGCGTATTCCCTGATCATGAAGATGCGCAGGGAAGGTGCTTCCGGCGCGGGCTACGGCGGCTACAACACCTCCGGCAGCTACGGCTACGGCGGCGGCTACGGCGGCTACGGTGGCTACAGCCAGGCCAATCCGCACATGCAGGCGGCGCGCAACTTCATTCGCTCCGGGCGGTACCAGGAGGCCATGCACGTGCTGGAGGAGATCATGGAGCGCAACGCCGAATGGTATTACCTGTGCGGCGAGGCCAGCCTTGGCCTGGGCAATCGCGTGGCGGCGCTGAACTATGCCCGGCAGGCCGTCAGCATGGATCCCAACAGCTTTGAATACCGCGCGCTGCTGAGCCGGCTGGAGGGTGGCGCGCGCTATTATCAGACCAACGGCGCGGGACAGGGCTTTGGCATGCCCACGGTGCTGTGCGGCAATCCGCTGCTCAGCTGCTGCGCGATCAACGTGCTGCTCAACCTGCTGTGCGGCTGCCAAACGGAGGTAACTGTACAATGTCATTCATGCAGAAAATCAAAAACGGACTTCAGAAGCTGATGGTGGGCCGACGCGGCCCGGACGAGCTTACCCTGGCACTGCTGATCGCGGGCCTGGTCCTGTCCATGGTGGGCAGCGCGATCGGCTTCGGGCTTTTGAACCTGGCGGGCATGGCGGCCTATGTGCTGGCGATTTTCCGCATGTTCTCCCGCAACCTGCAAAAGCGGTACGCGGAGAACGCGAAATTTACGGGCATGTGGCGTTCGTTGACGGCGTCGGTCCGGCAGTTCATCAACCGCACGAAAAACATGAAAAAGTACAAGTATTTCAAGTGCCCGGAGTGCCATTCCCGGCTGAAGCTGCCCCGGAAGGTAGGCGAGGTCACCGTGACCTGCGGCAAGTGCCACCATGCCTTCAAGCAGAAGGCCTGACGGGTTGCGCGCGCTGTAAAAATCTGCTACAATAAGGGCGAAGGGGGGAGCACGCCATGAAGCAGCACATCGATACCGCGCCGGTGTGGGAGAGCTATCGTGAGGATTGCGAATGCCCGTTGTGCCTGTTGCAGGCCAGGGTGGAGGCATCCAACGTGGATTACTTCCTTGGCGAATCCGTGATGGAGCCCAGCCAGCGGGTGGAGGTCAACAAAAAGGGCTTCTGCGCCGCGCATTTCAAGATGATGTACGATGCCGGCAACCGCCTGGGGCTGGCGCTGATGACCCATACCTATATGAAGGAGACCATTTCAGCCCTTCAGGGAAACGCGGAAAAGGCGCGGGCCGCGGCGGCGGCCGAGGCGGGGAAGCCCATCTTCAAGCGCCTGGGCGGCTCGAAGGGCGTCGGCCTTTCCGAGGCGGCCCAGGAGGTCAAGGGCATCACGCAAACCTGCCTGATGTGCGAAAGGATCCGCGAGAATGTGGAGCGGTACATGTATACAGTGCTGTATATGTACAAACACGAATTGGAGTTTCCGGCGCTGTTTGCCCAGTCGAAGGGCATGTGCCTGGAGCACTATGCCCAGGCGCTGGAGATGGCGCCGAAGCACCTGTCCGGCGACACGCTGAAGAAATTCGTGGACACGCTGACGGATATCGAGATGAAGAACCTCGAACGCATGTCCGGCGAGCTCGAATGGTTCACAAACAAGTTTGACTATCGCAACCAGGACAAGCCCTGGGGCAACAGCCGCGACGCGGTGAAGCGCTGTGTGAACAAGCTGGGCCACCAGGTGATCCTGGAGGATTGACGGGGGATACCGCCATGGAAACCAAGTATTGCGTACTGGACGAAACGAAGATCTGCGATGATTGCGGCGAGTGCAACATGTGCGATCTGGACCCGAACAAGATCTGCGACAACTGTATGAAATGCCTGAAGACAGGCGCGGATTACAACGCCGTTGAAATCGATGAGATCATCGAGGATGGCACCGCGTTGCCGGAGTATGAGCAGCTGCGCCGGGATCTGAAGGAGCTGGATGAAGAGGGAGACAAGCCCTTCGATTGTTTCAGGGACCGGTAGGGGCGATCCTTTAATCTATGCGCAAAAGGCAGCTTTTGCGAAAAGATATGCCGCGAAAAGGCGGAATTATGCGACTTTACGGAATTGCGCTATCTAATCGCGCAAACGCGCGGCATATCTGGTTTCGCAAAAGCTGATCCGTCGTTTGAGGCGATTTCGATTCAATAGAGCCGGATTG
The DNA here is from genome assembly GCA_902778045.1 of uncultured Eubacteriales bacterium. Lineage (GTDB taxonomy): Bacteria > Bacillota > Clostridia > Christensenellales > Aristaeellaceae > UBA2862. The sequence goes on along the minus strand of CACYWI010000063.1, from coordinate 7,138 downwards.
AGATTCAACGTTGAAACATCCGTTCATCTTTGGAGGTACTCTTCCTTTTATGTCAATCTATGCTGAACAGCGCGCCAAGGAATTGCAGCTTTTGACGCGCTCTGCCTTGCGCGAATTGCCGGAAGTCTGCTTTGACTTTATCAACGCCATCGATTCCACGACCCAGCCGTTGACCCGGTACGCCTATGTATCCGATCTGAAGCTCTTCTTTTCGTTCCTGACGGCCGAGCTGCCGAAGTTTTCAGACAAGACGCCACAGTCGATGGACGTTCAGGACCTTGCGAAGGTCTCCTCCCGCGATATCTACATGTACATGGACTACCTTGGCTTTTACGTCAAGGACGATGCCGAATTTTCCAACCAGGATTTGGGCAAAATGCGCAAATTGTCGTCTTTACGCAGTTTTTACAAATTTTTGTATAAAAATGGCTATATTGAAGCCGATCCGGCGGCGTTGGTGGATATGCCCAAGCGGCATCAGAAGCCGATCATTCGGCTGGAGATCGACGAGGTCGCCCGCATGCTGGATCTGGTGGAATCCGGCGACATGCAGTCCGAACGCCAAAAAAAATACAACGATCACACCCGGACCCGCGATCTGGCGATATTGACGCTGTTCCTGGGCACAGGCATCCGCGTCAGCGAGCTTGTGGGTATCAACATCGACGACGTGGATTTTTCGATCAACGGCTTTCTGGTGACCCGCAAGGGCGGCAGCCAGGCCATACTCTACTTCCCCGACGAGGTCGCCCAGGTGCTGAAGGATTATATGAAGCTGCGCAAAACGATGTCGCCCGCGCCAGGCCATGAGGACGCGCTGTTCCTGTCGCTGCAGAACAGGCGCATTTCAGTGCGCGCGGTGCAGCTGATGGTGAAGAAATACGCCTCCCAGGCCGCGCCGCTGAAGAAGCACCTGAGCCCGCATAAGCTGCGCAGCACCTTTGGCACGAATCTGTACCACGAGACCGGCGATATCTACCTGGTGGCCGATGTTCTGGGCCACAGCGACGTGAACACCACCCGCCGTCACTATGCGGCCATGTCGGACGATCGCCGGCGCATGGCGGCCACGAAGGTGCATCTGCGCACGGACGAAACGCCCTCGGAAGACGACGAATAGCGCTACAGCCTGATGTGATGCTGCTTGATTTCGCCGGTGGCCAGCTCGTCACAGCGGTTGTTGTACGGGTTGTCCGCGTGGCCCTTGACCTTGATCCATTGTATGCGATGAACGCCCGCGAGCTTCAGGAGCTCCTGCCACAGGTCCTGATTCTCGACGGGCTTTTTGTCGCTCTTGAGCCAGTTATGGCGCTGCCAGCTGTCCAGCCAGCGCTTCTGAAAGGCGTTCACCAGATAGGCGCTGTCGGAGTAAACGCTGATTTCGCAGGGCTCCTTGAGCCTGGAGATCGCCTGGATCGGGGCCATCAGCTCCATGCGGTTGTTGGTGGTGTGCGCCTCATAGCCGGAGATCTCCAGCTTCTTGTCCTTGTACATCAGTATGGCGCCCCAGCCGCCCGGGCCGGGATTGCCGGAGCATGCGCCGTCGGTATAGATGATGACCTGCTTCAATGTGTGTCCTTTCCCGCAGCGGCGCGCTCAAAGGCATCGGCCATGGCTCGCGCGTTGTCGAGCTGTATTTCAAGATAGTCCTCAAAGCCTTCGCCCTCGGTATGGGTCGAAAGCACGTCCAGCTTCGCCACGGCAAAGCCGGCGGCCCGGATGGCCTCCACAAGGGCCTGCGGAGCCTGCCTTTCGATCAAAACCACATCGATTTCACTTTGTGACAGCTTTTCAAGGCAGGATTGCAGCGCTTCGCCGCTCATGCCGTCGCCGCTTTCCCGTTCGATGGTCGCGGCGGTTTCAAGGCCGTAATCCATGGCACAATACACGAGCGCCTCGTTCATGATCGCCACGCGCCGACCCCTATAAGCGGACAGGATTTCCGTGGCCGTCGACAAAGTCGATTCCAGCGCGGCATCCGCGGAGGCGGCGTTTTCGGCGTATTGACCGGCATATTTCGGGTCCATGGATTCCATCATCGCGGCAATACTTTCTATCATTTGCCGCGCGCCGTCCAGGGACATGTACAGGTGCGGATTCTGTCCCTTGAAATGGGATTCCGCATCGGACCCGTCTCCGGCCAGCGTCAGGTTGTACAGTATGGCGCTGACCGCGGGGCCGTCGTCGCCCCAATCGAACAGCGCGCCTTCAAAGCTTTCCAGGCCGCGCCCGCCCAGCATGATCGCATCGGCCCCGGTGGCCAGCAGCGACGCGTCCCAGTCGGAAAGCTGATAGCTGCGCAGGCAGCCATCCTGGGGCTGCACCAGGCAGTGTAGCCCGGCATCGGGCACGTTCTTCAGCACGGCGTCTGTCAGCGCGTAGATCGGATAGAACGTAGCGTAGACGTTCAGCGTCTCCGCGCCGTCGCTGACGATCGGCGCGCAGCCCGTCAGGGCCAGGGCGACGGCAAGCAACGCCGTGGCAAGGGCAAACAATCGGCGCAAGGGCTTCACTTCCTTTGGTCCGGGGAAAGCGCGTCCCGGCCGAACCTTTCGTCAATATGCCGGCACATGGCCTCGGCCAGGCTCTCGGCGCTCTCCCCCTCCGCCTTCAGCCAGATCACCCGGGAATCGCGCCTGAACCAGGTCATCTGGCGCTTGGCCAGGCTCCGGGTGGCCTTCCGGGTCAGGTAGATCGCGTGCTCCAGGGTGATCTCGCCCCGCAGCGCCGCGGCGATTTCCTTGTAGCCGATGGCCTGCAACGCGGTGGGATGGCTGTGTTCATCCGCCATCAGGGCCCGAACCTCGTCTACCAGCCCCGCGGCCAGCATGGCGTCTACGCGGCGGTCTATGCGCTCGTGCAGACGCTCCTTGGGCCAATCCGGGGCGAATATGATCTCCCGGTAGTCTCCCTCGCGGCTCTGATCCAGCCGGTTGTGCTCGGTAAGGGTGACGCCCGTGAGCCTGAACACCTCGATAGCCCGCGAGACCCTGCGCACGTCGTTGGGGTGCAGGCGCGCCGCGGAAGCCGGATCCACCGCTTTGAGCATATCGTGAAGGCGTTCCTTCCCGCCGGCTGCTTCGGCGATCTCCAGCAGCTCGCGGTGCAGCGCCTCGTCGCTGCGCTGTCGGGAGAAGCTCATGGGCCGCGTCACGGCGTCAACATAAAGGCCGGTCCCGCCACACAGCACGGGCACGCGCCCGCGGCCGGCGATATCGGCGATACAGGCCCGGGCGTCGATGCGATAGGCGTCCGCTGAATAGGCTGTACCGGGGTCGACGCATTCGATCAGGTGGTGCGGCACGCCCCCCATCTCCGCCCGCGTGGGCACGGCGGAGAGTATGGGCATGCCCCTGTAGATCTGCATCGAATCGGCGGAGATCACCTCGCCGCCGAGCATGCGGCACAGCGCCACGGCGCAGGCGCTCTTGCCGGAGGCTGTCGGCCCCGCCACGACGGGCAGTATCGGTTTAACGGCAGTCTGTTCCATCACTGTATCCGCTTGAACATCTTCTCGAGCTCGCGCCGGGTGATGACCTTCATCACCGGCCGCCCGTGGGGGCAGGTCGGCGGCGCGCCGGTTTCCAGCATCTGGGTGATCAGCGCGTCGATCTCGTCTGCGCTCAGCGGATCGCCGCCCTTCACGGCGCTCTTGCAGGCCATCTGCATGACCTCGGCCTGCCGCAGGTCGATGGTTGCGTTTCTCAAGCGGTTCAGCGCCTCGACGGTGTCCATGAACGCGGGCCGCAGCTCCGCCCTGCCCAGTATGAACGGCACCGCGCGCACCTGTATGTCCAGCTCGCCGAAGGGCTCCACAGCGTAGCCGGCGTCTGAAAGCACCTCCAAATTGTCCTGTACCAGCGCCATTTCCCGGGCGGACAGGCGCACCACAATCGGAGTCAACAGCTGCTGGGAGCCACGCCCGGCCTCCAGCTGGGCCATGAACTTTTCGTACTGCAGGCGCTCGTGGGCCGCGTGCTGGTCGATCATCACCAGGGAATCATCGGCTTCGATCAGTATATATGTCTTCAGCACAACGCCGATCACCCGGTATTCCGACCGGCGCTTTGCGACCGTAGTCGGTTTCTCCGGCTCTTGAGCAGTGCTGTCGACTGCGGTCTGTTTTGCGGGTGCCTCCCGCGGCGGCACCATGGGATTCAGGCTGTCCTCGCGCAGCACGGCGCCGGAGGTTCCACCCAGCTTATCGAGCTCCTCGCGCACAAGCTGCTGGAAGGCGCTCATCTGCATGGGCTTTTCCCGCTTCACGGGCCGCGGCGGCACCTCGGGCATGGATGGCACCTCGGGCAGTGGCGGCGCTTCCTCAGGCGTCGGTGCGACAGGGGCCCCGGTGTCCTGCGGGATCTTCGCGTTAACGGCCACGGGATTTGAAGCCTCCGGTGGCGCGGGCACGATCTCTCGCACGGTGGCGACGCGGTCCACCCGTACCGAGCCCGGTCTGTCCGGCCCCAGCATCAGCACGCGCTCACCCTCGAAGGCGGTGGCCAACAGCCGCTCGGCCACCGTACGCATGGTGGTCTCGTCCTTGAAACGCACCTCCAGCTTGTTGGGGTGCACGTTTACATTCACGCTGGTTGGCGGTATCACCAGGTTCAGCGCGCACATCGGGTACATGCCGATGGTGACGCGGCTGCGGCAGACCTCCTCCAGCGCCTTGGAAAGCATCGCACAGCGCACGGCGCGTCCATTGATGAAGAAGGCCTGGTGCGCCCGGCTGGACTTGGCCAGCTCCCCCACGCCGATCAGGCCGTGGATGCGGGTGCCGCCCTCGACGGCGTCCACCGCCACCATCTGCTCAGCGGTCTGCTTGCCGTACACGGCAAATACCGCGTGGCGCAGCTTGCCGTCGCCGAAGCTGTGGTAGACGTTCGTACCGTTGTTGATGTATCGCACGGCCACGCCGGGGTTGCCGATGATCATCCGTGCCACCATGTCGCCCACCAGGCCGCCCTCGTAGCCCGGCTTTTTCAGGAACGCCCGGCGCACGGGGATGTTGTAGAACAGGTCCTTCATGATGAAGGTGGTGCCCTCCGGGCAGCCGGTCTCCCTGACGCGCAGGTCCGCGCCGCCGTCGATGTTCAGCTTTACGCCGGTGTCCTGCCCGCGAACGCGGGTGGTCAGCTCCACATGGGAAACCGACGCGATGGAGGGCAGCGCCTCGCCCCTGAAGCCCAGGGTCCGTATATCATCCAGCTGTTCGGCGGATTGCAGCTTGCTGGTGGCGTGGTTTTCAAAGGCCAGGCGCACCTGGTTTGGCTCGATGCCGCAGCCGTTGTCCGTGACGCGCAGATAATCGATGCCCCCGCCCTTGATTTCGACGGTGATGGCCGTGGCTCCGGCGTCTATGGCGTTTTCGATCAGCTCCTTGGCCACGGAGCTGGGCCGTTCCACCACCTCTCCGGCGGCGATGCGCCCCACGGTGGCGGCGTCCAGTATGCGAATCGGCATATTTTACCTCCGTACAGTGAAATCGAAACCGGTCTTTTCGGAAACGATGCGCCAGCCCTCGATCTCCTCCTCCACGCGGACATAGGGCGCAAAGCCGAAGCGGCGGTAGACCTTGATGGCGGGCCAGCTGCAGGTCTGGGTGGTCAGGTTGGCGCGCGTGTGGCCCAGCTCGCGCATGCGGTGCATGGCCAGGCTCACCAGCGGATAAGACAGGCCCTGTCGCTGGTGCGCCGTGTCCACGCTCACCCAGTGCAGCCGCCCCATTTCGCCGGGCACATCGTCCGCGAACCAGGCGGTGGCGGTGGCGAAGGGCACGCCGCGGTCGGTCAGGAAGATCATGCGTTGATCGAGAAGCGCGTCGGTGGGATAGTACTTCCGGAACCCCTTCAGGGCGTCGTCGGTGTTCGTGAATTCCCCGGCGCTGGTTTCGATGCGTGTCCAGTGCGCCTCGTCGCCGGGAGCGAAAAAACGCCAGCCATAGCCCTCCGGCAGCGGATACTCCGGCAGGCTTTCCAGTGTGTCCAGCCGCATTTCAAGGCCGATCCACGGTACGCTTCGATCCATCATAGTGCTTCGACTCCTATATACGCTTGGCCTTCTCGTTGATCTCAAACAGCTTGTTCAGCGCGTCGATGGGCGTCATGCTGACCACATCCAGCGCGGCGATCTCCTGAACCAGCTCCATGGGCTGGAAATCCAGCATGCCCAGCTGGCGGTCCGCGGGCTTCTTTCGGTCGTCCAATATGTTCTGGCCGATGGTGCCCCGGGTCTCTCCCTCCACCTCCAGACGCGCCATGATCTGGCGGGCCCTGGCGATCAGGGATCTGGGCAGCCCAGCCAGCCGCGCCACGGACACGCCGTAGCTGCGGTCCGCGCCTCCGCGCACGATCTTGCGCAGGAAGATCACGTCCTCGCCCTGTTCCTTGGCGGTGATGCGGAAGTTCACCACGCCGGGCAGCTGGCCCTCCAGCTCCGAAAGCTCGTGGTAGTGGGTGGCAAACAGCGTGCGCGCGCCGCACTTTTCACCGGCGATGTACTCCACCGCCGCCCAGGCGATGGACAGGCCGTCGAAGGTCGAGGTCCCCCGCCCCACCTCGTCCAGGATCAGCAGGCTCTGGGGTGTGGCGAACTTCAATATGGTGGCCATCTCGCTCATCTCCACCATGAAGGTGGACTGGCCGCCGTACAGGTCGTCCGACGCGCCGATGCGGGTGAATATGCGGTCGGTGATGGCGATATCCGCGGCGGTGGCGGGCACGAAGGAGCCCATGTGGGCCATCAGCACGATCAGCGCCACCTGGCGCATATAGGTGGATTTGCCCGCCATGTTCGGGCCGGTGATGATCATCACCCGCTCGTCCGCGGTCAGCGTGGTGTCGTTGGGCACGAACTTTTCCCGGCCGATGGAGGCCTCCACCACCGGGTGACGTCCGTTTTCGATGTGGTAGCGCCCCTCATCGTTGATCACAGGGCGCACATAACCGTAATCCGCGGCCACCTTGGCAAGCGACAGCAGCGCGTCCAGCGTCTTGAGGCCGGTGACCGTCTCCTGAAGGTCCGCGAGGTTCTGCTTCAGCAGTTCCCTCAGCTCGCAGAACAGCGAATACTCCAGGCGTATGGCGTTCTCCTCGGCACCGAGGATCTTGCCCTCCAGGTTCTTCAGCTCTTCGGT
>CACYWI010000062.1 GCA_902778045.1 uncultured Eubacteriales bacterium | reverse complement strand
ATGAAGCGTTCGGCGTTGGCCAGGGTCTGCTTGCGCACATAGTCATAGGGCACCTGGTCATAGAAGGACTTGGTGACCTCTATGTAGTAGCCGAACACCCGGTTGTAGCCCACCTTCAGGTTCTTGATGCCGGTGCGCTCCCGCTCGCGCGCCTCCAGGCCGGAAAGGTATTCCTTGCCATGGCTGCCGATCTGCCGCAGCTCGTCCAGCTCCGCGTTGTAGCCTTCGGCGATCATGCCGCCGTTCGGTGAGCGCCGTCAGCGGATTGAGGCCGTCCAGCGTCTCCTTCAGCAGGGCCGCGTCGAAGGTGCCGCCGTATTCCCTGATCAGCGGGATGCATTCCAGCGTGGCCACCAGAGCCAAGCAATCCCGGGCATTGACGGTGTCGTAGGCGATCTTGCTCATCAGGCGCTCCACGTCGTAGACGCTGTCGAAAACCTGGCGCAGGCTGTCCGCGGCAATGGGGTTTTCGATCAGCTGCTGCACGGCGTCCAGGCGGCGCTCGATCAGCGCCCGCTGCTTGAGGGGCCGCTCGATCCAGGCGCGCATCAGTCGGCTGCCCATGGAGGTGCTGGTCTTGTCCAGTATCCACAGCAGGGAGCCCACCCGGCTCTTCCCCCGGGCGGTTTCCACCAGCTCCAGGTTCCGAAGAGCCACGCGGTCCAGGGCCATATAGCGCACGCTGTCATAGGGCCTGGCCGTCATGATGTGGCTGAGGGCGTTCTTCTGGGTCTGCACCAGATAGCTGAGCAGCGCGCCGGCCGCGCCGACCGCCAGGCGCTGGCCGTCGAAGCCCATATCGGATATTGACTTGCCGAAGTGGGCGGACAGCACCTTCGCGGCCGTGGCGTAGGCAAAGCGTTCGTCCTCGATGCGCTCCACGCGGCGCAGCAGGCCGGGTTCCAGCTCCGCCAGGAGCTCCCGGTCGTTCACGATCACCTCGCTCGGCGCGAGGCGGGCCAGCTCGTCGGACAGGCTGGCGCGGGCGTCCTGGATCTGATACAGGTAGAATTCGCCGGTGGACACGTCGCAGAACGCGCAGCCTGCCTGCTTGCCCTTCAGGCACAGCGAGGCGATGTAGTTGGGCTTGCAATCCTCCAGCATGCTGCTTTCGATCACGGTGCCGGGGGTCACCACGCGGATGACCTCCCGCTCCACCAGTCCCTTGGTGGTGGCGGGATCGGTCATCTGTTCGCAGATGGCCACCTTGTAGCCCTTCTCGATCAGCTTTTGCAGGTAAGTATCCACTGCGTGATAGGGCACGCCGCACATCGGCGCGCGCTCGGAAAGGCCGCAGTCCTTGCCGGTCAGCGTCAGCTCCAGCTCGCGGGAAACCAGCTTCGCGTCGTCAAAGAACATCTCGTAAAAATCGCCCAGGCGATAGAACAGTATCGTATCGGGATACTGCTCCTTGATGTTCAGGTACTGCTGCATCATGGGCGTCACGGGCATGGAAGCTCACCTCTGTTGTGATGGTCGTCGTTCAGCGGGGATCAATGGCAGCCGGAGCAGCTGGCACAGCTGCCTGTGCAGCCGGAGGGCGGCTCCATGTTGCCGGTAACGATGAACTGGAGCACCTGGTTCACCTGGCCGATCAGGTCGTTGAATTCGTTGCGGGCCTCGGTCAGCGCCACGATGTCATCCATCATCTGCAGGCGCTCCTGGGCCTCGTCCATTTCGTCGGAGAGGCGCTTCAGCGCGCCGGGATCCGGGTTTTCGCTCTGCATCAGCGATTGCAGCTGCTGCCGCTTCTCCAGGAATTCGCCCATCGTTCGGGCGGCCTCCTGGTTCTGCATGGCCTTGTCCTCGGCGGCCTTCATCTTCTGGTAGGTCTCGCTTTCCATCAGGGCCTGGCCCAGCTCGCGGGTCTTCTGAAATACTGCGTCCATTGAACTATGCCTCCGTTATGATCCGCCTGCCGCGCAGCGTGTTGCGCCCGGCAGAGGTGATTTCCGCATCCACAAAATGCCCGATCAGCGAAGCGTCGCCGGGAAAATTCACCATGTGGCCCCGGGGCGTCTTGCCGCCCACCGAGCCCGCGTCCCGGGTGGAGACGGCCTCCACCAGCACGCGCTCGCGCCTGCCCACCTGGGCCGTGAGCGCCTCCAGCGAGATCGCCTGCTGCAGGTCGATCAGGCGCTGTATGCGCTCGCTCTTGACCTCGTAGGGCGTGTCGTCCGGGTATTCGGCGGCGCGGGTGCCCTTGCGGGGCGAATAGATGAAGGTGTAGGCGGCGTCAAAGCGCACCGCTTCGACCAGGCTCATGGTCTCCTCGAACTGCTCCAGCGTCTCGCCGGGGAAGCCCACGATGATATCGCTGGTCAGCCCGATCTCCGGCTTCACGGCCCGCAGGCGCTTCACCAGATCCAGATAGTGCTCCCGGGTGTAGCGGCGGTTCATGCGCTTCAATACCTCGTTGCTTCCCGACTGTACCGGCAGGTGCAGCTGGGGCATCAGGTGCTCAAGCTCCCCGAAGGCGGCGATCAGCTCGTCCGAAAGGTCCTTGGGATGCGAGGTCATGAAGCGGATCCGGGGGATCCCCAGCCGGTCCACCTGATACAGCAGGTCGGCGAAGGCCGCGCCGCCGCCGCGATAGGAATTCACATTCTGTCCCAGCAGCATGATCTCCTGCGCGCCTTCGTCCCGCAGGCGCTTGCACTCCTCCACCACGGCCCCGGGCTCGCGGGAGCGCTCGCGCCCGCGCACATAGGGCACGATGCAGTAGGTGCAGAAGTTGTCGCAGCCGTACATGATGTTCACGAAGGCGTTGAAGTGATTGCGCCGGAGCTCCGGCATGCCCTCCACCACCTCGCCGTCGATGTCCATCACCTCGACCACGGGCCTGCGCTCGGTGAGCACGCGGTACACGTATTCCGGCAGCTTGTACAGGTTATGGGTGCCGTAAACCAGGTCGATGAAGGGGTAGCGCGCCTTCATCATGGCGGCCATGTCCTTCTCCTGCGTCATGCAGCCGCCCACGCAGATCATCAGCTCCGGCCGGGTCTTTTTCAGCTCCTTCAGCCAGATCACGTTGCCCAGGGCCTTGTTCTCGGCGTTTTCCCGCACGCAGCAGGTGTTGTACAGTATCAGATCCGCCTGCTCGCGCACGGGCTGGGCCACCATGCCCATTTCGCTGAGCATGCCGGCGATGGATTCGGAGTCCCGTTCGTTCATCTGGCACCCCATCGAGACGATGTGGTAGCTGTGGGGCCTGTGCCCCATGGCCCTGACCAGGCGCATGTATTCGCGCTGTCGTTCCATCTCCTCCATGGAGACAATCGGCCTATCCTTCATGTATTGTGCTCCTTCATGGTTTCCTTGCCGTCAATGGGCGATATGCGGTATTCCCCCGCACCCATCTGCCCGGAGGGCTTCAGCAAAAGCGCTCCACCCTCTGGCGCGCCGATCCTGCGCACCCGGGAACAGACCTCGGGGCAGGCCTCCATCTGGAACGGCGTTACGTCTCCCCCGCGCCTTCTGCGCCAGATATCGCGGATGGCGCGGCGGGCCGTGGTCTCGTACCCGGGGACGACGCCGTTGCCGCCGCAATGGCCGCAGGTATGCGTCAGCTGGCGGGACAGGCTCTGGCGCACCCGCTTGCGCGTCAGCTCCACCAGCCCCAACGGCGTGATATCCACCACGGTGGTGCGGCCGTTGTCCCGCGCTGCGCAATCCCGGATCAGCTCCAGCAGCGCCTGGCGATCCTCCTCCCGCTTCATGTCGATGAAGTCCGCGATCACGATGCCGCCGATGTCCCGCAGCCTCAGCTGGCGCATCAGCTCCACCGCGGCCTCGCGGTTGGTTTGCAGTATGGTCTCCTCCGCGCTGTGCCTGCCGGTGTTCTTGCCGGTATTCACGTCCACGGCGGTCAGGGCCTCCGTCTCGTCGATGACGATGGAACCGCCGCCCTTCAGCCACACATAGCGTTCCAGCGCCTTGTCCGCCTGTGCGTCCACCCGGTACAGGTCGAAAAGCGGGGTGGTTCCCTCGTGCAGCCTGATCCTGTCCGAAAGATCGGGCGCGAGGGCCCTTGCGTGTCCGATGAGCTGGCGGTACAGTTCGTCGTCGTCGGCCCAGAGTGCCTCGACATCCCCGCCCAGCATGTCCCGCACGGCTCTGAGCGCCAGGTCGTTGTCGTCGTGCAGAAGCCGCGGTGCGATCAGGTGGCTTGCACGCTTCTCAAGGGCCTCTGCCATTGCGCGCAGCCCCGCGTACTCCGCGGACAGGGCATTAGGCATTTGGCCCGCCGCGGCGGTGCGCAGGATCATGCCCGCGCCGCCCTGCCCCATCAACTGGAGCCCGATGTCCCGCAGGCGCGCGCGCTCCGCCTCGTCCGTCAGCTTTTTGGAAACGCCAACATAGCGTTCGCCGGGCAGCAGCGCCATCAACCGCCCCGGAAGCGACAGTCGCGCGGACAGGCGCGGCCCCTTTGCCCCGGGCTGGGACTTGATCACCTGCACCAGTATGTCCCGGCCCGGCCTGGCCACGTCCGATATACGCTTTGCGCCGGCGTCATCGGCGGACAGGAAGCCCTTTTTATCGGCGCCGATGTCGATGAAAGCGGCATTCATGCCGGGCAGCACGTTCTCCACCCTGCCCAGGTAGATATTGCCGGTCAGGCCTTCGGAATCCGGCTGCTGTAGGATCAGCTCGCACAGCGTGCCGTCCTCGATCACGGCCAGGCGCGCCTGGTCCATCACCTGCTCCATCAGCAGCAGCTTTTTCACGCCCATCACAGCTCCATCAGCGGGCGGAGATTCCCCTCTCCGTCCTCTCCCAGCAGCGCTACGCGATGGATGCGCGCGCGGGGCGGCTCGACCCCGGCCATGTCCGCGAGCAGCTCGATCAGCACGTCCGGCTTCATGGATTCCCGCTCGGTGAGCATCAGTCGCGCATCAAAGCCGACTTCAGTCGGTTCAAGGCCAATGACCATTGTCCGGGCGTTGATGACCTTCTCGCCGGACTTGGTCTTTTTGACGGCCTCTACCCGCTCCCTGGCCAGGAAGGCGGGGATCTGCGCGATCACGGCGGAGGCGCCTTCCCCCTCCAGCGTCACGCGATAGTCGGACATCTTCACCAGCGCCATCGGCGCGGCATGGCGGTCGTCCACCATGCGCACCTCCAGCACCGGCAAATCCTCCGGCAGCGCGGCGCGCACTGCATCCTCGGTGCGCTTTCGGCCCATGGGCGCGCTCAGCTTGATGTCGATGACCTCGTATTCGCTGGTCCAGCCCAGGGCCAGGGCCGAGCCGAAGGACATCACCGGGTGGGGGTTGAAGCCCTGGGAATAGGCGATGGGCAGCCCCGTGCGGTTCACGGCGCGCTGGAAGAAGCGCTGCAGGTCCAGATGGGAAATAAAGCGCAGCCGGGGCTGCTTGCCAAAGCGAATCAGTGCCCTCATGGTATGCTCCTCAACGTTTTATCAGCGTCCCTCGCATGCGCCGGGATAGCGCTTCATGCCGCAGCCGGTACAGCCCTTGCGACAGTCGGGAGTGCATTCGGCGTGCTGGGCCTTTTCCCACTCCCGCAGGAAATAGCCCTTCGTGACGCCGCAATCCAGGTGATCCCAGGGAAACACCTCGTCCGTCGACCGCTCGCGGGTGACGTAGAAATCCGGGTCGAGCCCCACGTCCCTGAATGCCTGCAGCCACAGGTCGTAGCGGAACTGGTCGCTCCAGCCGTCGAAGCGGCAGCCCAGCCGCCAGGCGCGCTCCAGCGCCTCGCCCAGCCGGCGGTCACCCCTGGCGAACACGGCCTCGATATAGCTGACGTCCGGCGCGTGATACTTGAAATCCACGCCCTTGAGCCGGCTCAGCGCCTGCCGCAGAAGCTGCTGGCGACGCACGACCTCGTCAAAGCCCAGCTGGGGCGACCACTGGAAGGGCGTGTCGTTCTTCGGTACGAACACAGAGGCGCTCACCGTGATCCTGAGCCCCGGCGCGCGGCGCTCCTTGGGGATGCTGAAGTAGCACCTGCGCACCTTTTCGGCCAGGTCGGCGATGCCCAGCACGTCCTCGTCGGTCTCTGTAGGCAGGCCCAGCATGAAGTACAGCTTTACCGCGGACCAGCCCTGGTCGAAGGCGTCGGTGACGGAGCGGATCAGGTCCGCCTCGGTAACGCCCTTGTTGATCACGTCCCGCAGGCGCTGGGTGCCCGCCTCCGGGGCCAGGGTCAGCGCGGTCTTGCGCACCTTCTGGGTCTCCTTCAGGGTGTCGGTCAGCACCGTGTCGATGCGCTGGGAGGGCAGCGATATCTTCACCCGCTTGGCGGCGAAGCGCTCCACCATCCGGTGGGCCAGCTCCGGCAGGCAGGAGTAGTCGCCGCTGGAGAGGCTCATCAGCGATATCTCGTCATAGCCGGTGGAGGACACCAGCTTTTCCGCCATGTCCATCAGCCGGGGAATGCTGCGTTCGCGGATCGGGCGGTAGATCATGCCCGCCTGGCAGAAGCGGCAGCCCCGGGTACAGCCCCGGAAGATCTCCAACATGATGCGGTTGTGCACGATCTCGCCATAGGGCACGATCAGCTTTTCGGGATAGGCGGCGGCATCCAGGTCCTTCACCATGGCCTTGCGCACCACCGCGGGCGCGCCGCTGCCGGGCTTGGGGGTCACGGCCTTCACGGTGCCATCGACGTTGTATTCCACGTCGTACAGCGAGGGCACGTAGATGCCGGGGATCTGCGCCGCCATGCGCAAATACTCGTCCCGGGGCAGGCCCGATTCCTTCCAGCGCTTGTAGACCTCGATGGTCTGGATCGTCTCCTCCTCGCCGTCGCCCAGGGCGATCAGGTCCACGAAGGGGACCAGCGGCTCCGGGTTGTAGGCACAGGGGCCGCCGCAGATCACGAAGGGGCCCTCGGTACGATCCTCCCGGCGCAGCGGTATGCCGGCCAGGTCCAGCGCTTCCAGGATATTGGTAAAGCTCATCTCGTACTGCAGCGTGATGCCCAGAAGGTCGAAATCCTTCACCGGCGTCCTGGATTCCAGCGAGAACAGCGGTATACCGTCGCGGCGCATCAGCCCGGCCATGTCCACCCAGGGTGAAAACACCCGCTCGCACCAGGCGTCCGGCCGGGCATTGATGGCGTGGTACAGTATCTTCATGCCCAGGTGGGACATGCCCACCTCATAGGTATCCGGGAACAGGAAGGCATAGCGCACGTCCACGGCGCCGGGGTCCTTCATTACGGCATTGAATTCGCCGCCCATGTACCTGACGGGCTTTTGTACGGACATCAACAGGTTTTCGATGCTCTCGGAAAGGGACAATGGGTTTTCCTCCTGCCATATAGATATATATCCAATGAATACTCTATCACGAAAAGCCTGTTTCTTCAACGGCGAAATGTTAAATAACCATACCCGAAAGGAGATGCGCCATGTCTCCGGCGCAAATATATCTTTACATAAAACGCAACTATAATCCCTTGACGTACCGGCACAAACCGCCTATTATGAAAATGCAGGATTGGAGATGAATATTTATGCAAAAGAAGCCCTTTGTCAGCTATGAAAAGCTGAAGGAGATCACCGCCCAGTATCCCACTCCGTTTCACCTGTACGACGAGGCGGGCATTCGCCGCACCGCCCGGGAGGTCCAGGAGGCGTTTTCGTGGAACGAGGGCTTCCGGGAGTATTTTGCCGTAAAGGCCTGTCCCAATCCATTCATACTGAAGCTGCTGAAGGAAGAGGGCTGCGGCGTGGACTGCGCCTCGCTGACGGAGCTGAAGCTGGCGGAGGCCCTGGGCTTCTCCGGGGACGAGATCATGTTTTCCTCCAACGAGACCCCGGCAGAGGAGTTTGAATACGCCCGCAAGCTGGATGCCATCATCAACCTGGATGACATCACCCATATCGATTTCCTTGCGGCCCATGGCGGCCTGCCGGAGCGCATCTGCCTGCGCTACAATCCCGGCGGAGAGCTGCTGGTCGGCACGGTATACATGGGCCAGCCGGATTCCTCCAAGTTTGGCATGACGAAGCAACAGATCTTCTCCGCCGTCGAGCGGCTGATGCAGCTGGGCGTGAAGCGCTTCGGCCTGCACGCGCTGCTGGCCAGCAACGCGGCGGACAACAAATACTATCCCGCCAACGCGAACATACTGTTCGAGCTGGCCGTGGAGCTGCACAAGAAGCTGGGCGCGGAGATCTTCATGGTGAACCTGTCCGGCGGCATCGGCATCCCCTACCTGCCGGAGCAGACCATGCCGGATATCTACCGCATCGGTTCGGCCATCCGCGAGAACTTCTCGAAGCTGGTGGTCGGCGAAGGTCTGGCCGGCATACGGCTGAGCACCGAGCTGGGCCGCTTCATGACCGGCCCTCACGGCTGTCTGGTGGCGACGGCCATCCATAAAAAGCACATCTACAAGGAGTACATCGGCCTGGACGCCTGCGCCGTGAACCTGATGCGCCCGGCAATCTACGATGCCTACCACCACATCACCGTGGGCGGCAAGGAGGATGCACTGTGCGATCACGTGTACGACGTAGTCGGTTCGCTGTGCGAGAACAACGACAAGTTTGCGGTGGACCGTGCGCTGCCCCAGATCAACGACGGGGACCTGGTTGTGATTCACGATACTGGCGCCCACGGCTTCTCGATGGGCTATAACTACAACGGCAAGCTGAAGAGCGCCGAACTGCTGCTGCACCCGGACGGGAGCTTCTCGATGATCCGCCGGGCCGAAACGGTGAAGGACTACTTCGCCACCTTCGATTTCTGCGACATCCTGGACGGTGTCCAGTAAGCGCGGCGGCAAATAAAGCAGACCGGATTCTGTATAGAATCCGGTCTGCTTTATTGATCTGTCATGTCGCGCATGTGCTGGAGAGCCTTTTTTTCCATGCGGGACACCTGTACCTGCGACGTGCCCAGGTCCCTGGCGATGCGCACCTGGGTATGGCACAGGAAATAGCGCCGGATAATCAATGCGCGCTCATTCTCGGAAAGCCCGGACAGCAGCCTGCCGAGCGTCAGCCGCCGATCCACCGCCTGCATCGTGTCGACGCCCAGCACGTCCATCAGCCGCCCACCGGCTCGTTCAGCGAGCGCACCCGGCTTTGGCTGTTCAGGGCCAGCACCACGTCCTCGGCGGCCATGTCCAGCGCGGCGGCGATCTCGTCTACCGTGGGCTGTCGCGCGTGGGCTTCGGCGTATGTATCGGTATAATCCAGCACCCTGCGCGCCCGCTCGTGGATGGTCCTGGATATGTGGATGGGACCGTCGTCCCGCAGGAAGCGGCGGATCTCGCCCATGATCACCGGCACGGCATAGGTGGAAAAGCGCACGGGATAATCCGGGTCAAAGCGATCGATGGCCTTCAGCAGGCCCAGACAGCCGTATTGAAACAGGTCGTCATACTCCGCTCCGCGGCCCGAAAAGCGCTTCACGATGTATTTGACCAGCGCGATGTTCTCCCGCACCAGGGCATCCCTGGCTTCGGCATCGCCGTTTCTGGCGCGGACCAGCTTTTCACGGGTGCTTTGGTAGGCCTCCTGGCTCAAGCGCGCCGCGGGAGCATCTGATCCTCCCGCAGTCGGATGCGCTTGGTCAGGCGCACGGTGGTGCCCTGCCCGGGCTTGCTGCGCACATCGACATCATCCATGAAGCTTTCCATCACGGTAAAGCCCATGCCGGTGCGCTCCTCCGGGCCAGACGCGGTGGTAAAGAAGGGCTGCATGGCCTGCCGGATATCCTCGATGCCGCGGCCATGGTCGATCACGTCCACCTGAAAATCCCCATTCCTGGAATAGCCCGCGCATAGGCGCACCGTGCCCGGCCCGCCGGAATAGCCGTGTACAATGGCGTTGGTCACAGCCTCGGATACGGCGGTCTTCACGTCCGCCAGCTCCTCCATCGTCGGGTCCAGGGGCAGCATGAAGCCGCTGACGGCCAGCCGCGCGAAGGCTTCGTTTTCCGGCAGCGCGTCGAAATCCAGGCGCATCTCATTGACAAAAGTCATCTGAACCTCTCCTTTCCCTTACGCGAGCCGCTCAACGATCTGGTACAGCCCGGACATGCGAAGCACCTTGTCGATGCGCGCGTCGCATTTGGATACGGCCACGCTTCCGCCCCGGCGCTTCATCCGCTTGTAACGGCCGATGATCAGCCCGACGCCGCTGCTGTCCATGAATTGCAGCCCGCTCAGGTCGAATACCAGCCTGCGCGGGTTCGTGCCGGCGATCAGGCCGTCCAGCTCGTCCCGGATGCTTTCGGCGGCACGATGGTCCAGCTCGCCGGTCAGCCGGACGATCAGCGCGTCCCTCTTCTTTTCATACAAAAGCATGGAATCACCCTTTCGGGGAATGATTCCATGCGTCGCTTGTCTAATCCTTTGCAGAATCCGGTCTGTTTACGCCGATTCAGGTCTTTCGTGCGACAGGTTCGCGTCGATGATTCGCGCCGCTTCGTCGCCCTCCAGCGATTCCGCTGCCATCAGTGCTTCCGCGAGCGCTTTCAAAGCGGCGGCATGTTCGCTCAGAAGCCGCGTCACCCGCGCATATTGAGCGGACAGCAGCTTTCGACAGGCTTCCGCCGCGCCGCTCGCGCCGCCGCAGCTGCGCTGCAGGGCCTTCAGGGACACCGCCGGCTCCCCGGCCATGCCCAGCTCGTTCACCATGGCGGCGGCAAGCTCCGTGGCCCGCGCCAGGTCGCTGGAGGCGCCTGCGGTCAGGGCGTCCTCCCCCAGGGCGACCTGCTCCGCCGCACGGCCCGCCAGCAGCACACAGATCTGGTTCTCCATCTGGCCCTTGCCCACCATGACCCGTTCTGCCGGGATGCACAGGTTGTAGCCCGCCGCGCCATGGCCCGCGGGCAGTATGCTCACCCGGGCCAGCCTGTTTTCCGGCGACAGCAGCCGGCCTGCCAGCGCGTGTCCGGCCTCGTGGATGGCGATGCTCCTGCGCTCCTCGGCCGTGGCGGTCATCGGCCGGTCCGCCCCGGCCAGCGTCTTGTAGAAGGCGGCCTGCAGATCCCTGCGCCGGATGCCGCCGTCGTCGCGGATCGCCGCCGCCAGCGCGGCTTCGTTCAAAAGGTTCTCAAGGCTCGCGCCGGACAGGCTGACGGTCTGCGCGGCCAGCTCCTCCAGGCAGGCTTCGTCCGCCAGGGGCTTGTTGCGGCTGTGCAGCTTCAGTATGCTCAGCCGCTGCGCGCGCCCCGGCAGCCCGACCTCGATCTGGCGGTCAAACCGACCGGGACGCAGCAGCGCCGGGTCCAGCGCGTCGATGCGGTTCGTAGCGGCCACGACGATCACGCCGTCGCCGGTATAGAAGCCGGACATCTCGCTGAGCAGCGCGTTCAGCGTCTGGTCCCGCTCGTCGGAGCTGTTCTCGTCCCTGCGCTTGCCCAGCGCGTCGATCTCATCGATGAAGATCACGCATTTTCCGGCCTTCCTGGCTTTTTTGAACAGCTCGCGCACGCGGCTCGCGCCGACGCCCACATACTTTTCCACGAAATCGGAGCCGGAAAGCGCGAAGAACGGCACCCCGGCCTCCCCCGCCAGCGCCCGGGCCATCAGCGTCTTGCCGGTGCCGGGCGGGCCGTACAGCAGCACCCCGGCGGGCATGCGCGCGCCGTAGCGCCTGTACTTCTCCGGCCGCTTCAGGTAGTCTGTGAGCTCCCGCATGCTCTGAAGCGCCTCGTCGTTGGCGGCCACGTCTCCAAAGCCGCAGCTCTTCCTTGCGCCTTGGGATACCGCCGCGCCCCGCGCCGCGCCGACAGCTTCCGCCCGCTCGCGGCCCCCGCGCAGCCCAACGCCGACGACGAAGCCGGCCAGCGCAGTGAATACCAGCGCCTGGGACAGGGCGCCGCGAAGCTGTGCGCCGCTGGCCAGCGTCAGGGACAACAGCATGCCGGCCAGCGCACAGGCCAGCGTCAGCGCCGCGATGTATTGCGTCAATCGCTTCAACGTCATCACCTCTGAACGTGTTGTATGCTTCATATACAACCATGGGTATTGTAACGCCGGGGCGCGCGGTTGTCCACGAACAACTTCTGGCAGGCATGTCTATTTTCGGCGTGTTTGGGAATGCTTAGTATGAACGGGCTCTTGGGAAGGCAGGTAGATGGACGTGAAAAGGAAGATACTCACCGCCATCGCGGCAGCGCTGGCGATCGGTGTGGCGGCGCTGATCTGGCGGCTTGACATTCCCCACTGGAAAAAGCTGGAGCTGTCGAGGATCACCGATTTGCCGGGTGTCACCACGGTTTACGACGGGGACGACGTGGCCGTCGGTGCGCTGTACGGCGACCAGAGGCGCGCGTCCATTCCCCTTTCGGAGGTGCCACAGGCGGTGCAGGACGCCTTTATCGCCGCGGAGGACCTGCGCTTCTACCGTCATCACGGCGTGGATGTCCACAGGCTATTGGGCGCGCTTTGGAAGGACATCACGACCCTCAGCTATGCCCAGGGCGGATCGACGATCACCCAGCAGCTGATCAAGCTGACCCACCTCAGCCAGACCAAGACGCTGTCGCGCAAGGCCCAGGAGATCTTTCTGGCGCTGCGGCTGGAGCGGGTCATGGACAAGCCGCAGATCCTCGAGGCCTATCTGAACGCAGTCTACTTCGGCCATGGCGCTTACGGGATCGAGGCCGCCGCCAACGTCTATTTCGACAAGCCGGCCTCGGAGCTCACGCTGGCGGAGGGCGCGCTGCTGGCGGGCGTGATCAAGGCGCCTTCGAGCTACGCGCCGCACCTGAATCCGGACAGGGCCGTCGCGCGGCGCAACAACATCCTGCAGACAATGGCGGACAATGACATGATTTCAAAGGAGCAGTGTGAAAGCGCCCGGACGGAGCCGTTGCGGCTGGCCCAGTCGAAGGACGATGATACGCGCTTTGCATGGTACCTGGACACGGTGCTCAGCGAGGCGACCCTGGCGCTGGGCCTGACGGCGGACGAGGTCATCTCCGGCGGCTATGCCATCCATACGGGCCTTGACACCGCCATGCAGGGCGCGGCGGAGAGGCTGTTTGAGGATGGGGACACCTTCCCTGCCGCCGCCGCTGACGGCACGCCGGTCCAGGCCGCGCTGGCGGCGCTGGACACCGATACCGGCGAGCTTCGGGCCGTGATCGGCGGCAGGCGCTACGATGTGCGCCGCGGCCTGAACCGGGCGACCCAGGCCAGCCGCCAGCCCGGATCGGCCTTTAAGCCGGTATCCACCTATGCCGCGGCGGTGGATGCCTTCGGTTACGTGCCCGCCTCCACGGTGGACGACACGCCACGGCAGTTTGCCGGCGGCTATGCCCCGGGAAACGCCGGCGGCGTCAGCTATGGCCGGGTGACGCTGCGGGAAGCGCTGTCCCGCTCGCTGAACATCGCCACGGTGGCCCTGGCGGATACCATCGGCACGTCCGCCCTGCGCAGCTATGCCCAGCGATTTGGCATACCGCTGGCGGCGGAGGACGCGAACCTTTCGCTGGCCCTGGGCGCGCTGACCTATGGCGTGACACCGGCGCGGCTGGGCGCGGCCTACTGTGCGCTGGCCAACGGCGGCATGCGGGTGGAGCCCCATGCCATACGAAGCATCGAGGACGCCGATGGCAACCTGGTCTATCGCGCCGCGCCGGTGATGGAGCGCGCCGTGAGCGCCGAGACCGCCTATATGATCACCGACATGCTGAGGACCGCAGCCGCCACGGGCAGCGCGAAGGCGCTTTCCGCATGCGGCTTTCCCGTCGCCGCCAAGACCGGCACCGTGGCCCAGGGAAATCAGGGCACGCGGGACATCTGGACGGTGGCCTATACGCCGCGAACCGCCGTCAGCGTGTGGATGGGCTTTGACGAGCCGGACGCGCAGCACGCGCTGCCCGCTTCCGCCGGCGGCAGCGGCTACCCAGCGCGCCTGTGCGCCGGCTACCTGACCGCCATCACCCAGGGCGCGGGCGGAGGGGTTTTTTCCAGGCCCGCCACCGTAAAGACGGCGCTTCTGGATGGCTATGCCCTGGCCGAGGAGGGAGAAGCGCTGCTGAGCACCGAAAGGACGCCGAAGGCCTGGACGGCCAAGGAGCTGTTTCACGCCTATGACATGCCCAGCGCGTTTTCAAAGCTGTGGAACGCGCCGGAGCCTGTGGCGGATTTCAGGCTGCTGACATCCGACGGCGAGACGCCGGTGCTGGCCTTCACCGTCCAATCCGATGTCGTGGAATACGTGCTGACCCGCAATACGGACGGCCAGGCGCAGGAGCTGGCGGTGCTCTCCGGCAGCCCGGGACAGGAGCTGCGCTTCGCGGACGCGGAGCACGATCTTTC